>NZ_WKFA01000034.1:0-56546 GCF_021605325.1 Pseudomonas sp. PA-7-1E | reverse complement strand
CCCTCCCATAATGTACCTGTCCGCCCTTCTAACCTGTTTCGATACCGAGTGGCCCGAGCCGCGAGCGCCTTCATTAACTGCCCTAGCCCTGCAACCGAGTTACCCGGAGAAACCAGTAAATGGACATGATTAGTCATCAAACAGTAGGCGTATATTTTTATGCCAAATGCGTCCTTAAGCTCTCGAAGGTCTCTCACGTAGCGCTGGTAGTCCTCCTCGGCAGCAAAGACCACCTGGCGGTTGTGACCACGCTGTACAACATGATGAGGATAGTTGGGCAAAACGACACGTCCGACTCTGGGCATAGGTAACCTCCTTCCTTAGAGAATTACAGCCTAGCAAATGGAAAAAAATAAATCTGTCCCCTTTTTTCTGTCATCAAACAGTAGGCGTATATTTTTATGCCAAATGCGTCCTTAAGCTCTCGAAGGTCTCTCACGTAGCGCTGGTAGTCCTCCTCGGCAGCAAAGATCACCTGGCGGTTGTGACCACGCTGTACAACATGATGAGGATAGTTGGGCAAAACGACACGTCCCACTCTGGGCATAGGTAACCTCCTTCCTTAGAGAATTACAGCCTAGCAAATGGGGAAAAAATAAATCTGTCCCCTTTTTTCTCAATGCGAGTGAGCTTTTGGCTTCGGCATCAGCAATGGCGAATGAACAGGCGTTTTCCTCAAACGGATCACAGCGACTTCAAACCTTCGGGTTGGCCCAGCTGATCGAAAGCGCGCACCTTCTAGTAAACGATGCTCTGAAAAAAACGAGTCCAGTAACCCTCTGATTTTTAATGGAGAAAAATAGATGAGGATAGGTTACGCAGTTTTATTCGAAATATCGTGGCCTACCCCATCTATCACTTATATTTAAACAATTGAATACTTACAAAAAAATGGTGCCTTATAGACATCCATTTTGGCTAACTATAAAGCTAGCAGGTACCAAAAAATAAAACCACGTTATTAAACAGCAAACCGCCAATAGAGCAATCAAATAAATCTGCCCCTTTTCCACTCCAACTAGACTGAAAATTTTTTTGAGTAACGCTCTTCTAATCTTTCAGCAGACCTTAGAACGCCATCCCCATCATCAGGAAAGAAAGCAGAATAAACATCTGCTGCAATTTTCATCAGGGAAACGTAGTCAGGCACTGGGATACTTGAAGTTTCCACTTCGCCCAAAAAGAAACTAACCTTATTGAAACTTTCTGGATCGTCCCAGTCCTGATCAAGGGCGTAAAAAAAACCTTCACTCACAGAGAAGCCAAATCCCTGCGAAGCGTCATAGATGAACGCTGGAAAATTAGTCCTTCCCCTCGCCATAGAAGCCTCTATCAATTCGTAAAGATCTTCATAGTCCAGACCAGTTGAAGCAAATGACTCCTTGAACCTCTTAAGCCAAGCCAAGCTATCCATTAGTTTGTCCTCGGGGGCATAGTGATAAAGGAATTTGTTATTTCTCCTGTCTTGCTATTACGTGTCACTTGGAAGTGATAGCCATCAACTTTAATACTAGCTTCTCTCAACGCTGGGTTGGTTTTAAACAAAGACTCGGCTTGGACTGCCGCTCGACTAGACATATCAGCCACCCTGCTATCCGGCAGAACCTTTGGATCGTAAGTCGTTTTCGTGGATGTAGGCTTATACTCACCCATTTTGCCACCTGTCAGCGAAAACGCGTAACCAGAGGGCCTAACATTTCGCCAGTAAAGTACCGAGTTCCTAAGTCTTTAGCAGGCTCCATCCCTCCGTAATACTCCTTCATACGAACTCTATCAGAAATCTCTTTCAGATATTTCTGCAGTAGAAGCATAACTTTATCAACATCACTAAAAACAGAATCGTCAAAACACAGCTCTACGTCAACACCGCCCCCACATTTTACAACTCTAAGTAATACAAAAAAATCGGAGGAAGCAGATACAATATCAAAACCATACAACTTAGCAGACACACAAACATCACCTTCAAAACGACAAAGCTCCGCAACCATACTTTGATCAAGGCCCAAGCAACTCGCAATACCGAGCACTTCTGAAGCTGTCACATCGTCGACGCGCTCCGAATGACTCTCCAAATCCTTCAGAAGAATAATAATATCGTCTTCAACCACACCACCTAGAACAACCTCATATAACTCTTTCATAAATTAGTCGACAAACCCTTTAAATGCCCCATCTAAATTCAACCGTATGCCACGCCCGTCGCCAAGACGTTTCTCTATAAATGGAATTCCTTTTTCTGTTGTCACCGACTTAAACTCGCCGGGAGCACGTATTATTTCACGTAACTGCTTCATAGCCTGCTCGTTCCAAGTAGCCATAGACCCTGTAGTCTTACCCCAAATATCAGGATTTCTACCCGCGTGCTTCGATAGTGCATGACCGATAACGGTGGAACCTTTGTAAGGTAATTGAACGAAAAAAAATGGACAGATTTATTTTTTCAGAGACTCATCCGCTACGTCTCAAGATCTTCACAAAGCCCAAACCTCAAAAAACCTGCCCCCTTTTCTTGTCAAGTAAGTGACGCTCAAATTTGCCCCATTTTTTCTTCTAGCCTCACCCCGACTCAACAATGAAATCTTTCGCTAGAATCATCGCCTCAAAAAAACCAGAGAATGGAACTCTCAAAGTCGCGCTACTTAAGTCAGCAAAGATCTCCACCTCTAAAGCGTCCACTCCTTTATCCTGATTAACTTGAGCAATTGGTTCGCCTTTATATTGAATCTCCGCAGTCAGCCTTTTATAGCGATTATCACTAAAGCCCAGAACTTCAAAATCCGAATTACTTTCAAGTTTCATGGTTTCGCCTTAGGGTCCAAAAACCCAGAAAATGAGCCATCATTATTGTAGCGCAGACCTCTTCCATCGGGAGCCCGGACCTCTAGCCCACCGCGACTCAAATTTGAGAATGTTGAATTTGGATTCTTGAGAACGTCATCAATAATACCGAGTGCAGTTGCATTTTGCTTTTCAATTCCACCTGTGAGTTTTGGGAACGTTCCAGTAGCTCGCTGGCCAGAAGCATGCTTTGTGAGCGCCCTAGCAGCCTCTGTCAGACCTTCCTTATTGATAGGATTTGAAGCTGCGGCAGATAGATCATCGAAAGTGCGGCCGCCGAAATTTTGCAGGGCGGAAGGCAATCCTTTTGCACCTCCCATCACAAGCCGACCTAATACTGCCGCCAGCCCAGCACCTGTGAGTTCACCGGCCATAAAATAGCCCCAAGCCTTGACGAACTCGTTAGCCGGTTGAACCCCTTCAAAACCTTGTCCTTGGGCCAGCTCCAGCTGTGCTTGGGCAATTTGGTCGTTAGTGGCACCTTTTTCCAGCATGTCCTTTGCCAGAGTAGTCGCCGCTGATCCGTATTCACTTAAGCCTGGTGGCAGATGCTCCAGAAAATTGTATTGCGTCAGGTTTTGCGCAACCCAAGCCCCTTTCTCGATCTTGGCAGCGTCCGCATCTTTCTGCCCCGCAGCCGCCAACACACCCACGATCTGCGAACTCATCGTCAGCAACTCTTCGTTGCCGTTAACCAGCGTATTCAGATGAGTAACCAGCGCCTCATTCGCCCCCGCTGCCAACGCACCGGTTTTAAAATCGCCGCCCGTAGCCTCAGCCAGCAAACCACCTACCATCGCGTGAATCGCAATCTTGGGTGCCGACCCATCGGCAACTACACCTTGGGTGTAATTTCCCACCAGATTGAAACTAGCTGCCGCCAACGTATTGAACAGCGCACTTTTTAATGCATCGCTGGCGCTACCGCCCTGCCCGAGTGCCTTGCTCAGCAGCATGGATGTGCCGCTTTGCAACGTCTGGTTGGCGGCAAATTTACCGACACCGCTCCACGTATTCAGTAGACCTGGCGTCGTGACTTTCCCAGTGATTGTGTTTGTTTGAGTCCCCGTCCAATCACCAAAATATGCAGCGGTCATGCCAGCCGTGACGCCAGCAATCACATACCCCTTCATCGCATCCGAAGAAGTCACGTCCTTGAGTACCGCGCCCAAGTTGCCACGGTTGTTAACGACACTGACCGTAGCGTTGGTCGCTGCTCCTGCAGCCACTGCTCCAGCTCCAGCTGCCACGCCAACGCCCGCCCCTGCGCTGGCAGCCGCACCCGCAGCCAACGGCCCAACCACCGCCGCCATCACAATCGCAATAATGATCTGCGACGCAGGCCCCAACCCTGAGTTGCTGTACTTGAAGCTGTCATGAATCTCCTTGACCTGCCTCCAGTCCACATCCCCACGAGCCTCTGCATCCTTAATCCAGGCCAGTTGCGGATCGGCCTTGACCATCGCCTCAATCGATTGGCTGACGGTCTGTTGATTGACCTGATTGACGTCGATCTTCAGGCCTTCCACCGCCTTGATCGCGATGTTGCCCTCGGCAACCATCTGGGTCTGGCGCAGTGTTTCGTCGGTGTTGCCTTTGCCTTTGGAGGACACCCAGAAGGCATTGTTATTGCTCTTCTCATGACTCTCCTGATGCAGATCCTTCACCGCCTCAAACTCAACCGCCCCCCCACTGACAATCGCAATATCCCCACCACTCTCAAGCTTCGCCGCCTGATACTTCTGATCCCCACCACTCTCCAGCGTCAGATCACCCCCAGTCTTGATCTCGCTCCCGACACTCTTCACATCGGTCACTTCATCACGCTGAGTCTTCTTGCTGCCCCAATTGCCCTTCTTGCTCATGTCATACAGCGAGTAATGACTGTCCTGCGCCGCCAGCATTTGCAGTTCGTTATCCGCATGCACATAGGCTTCATTGCCTGCGCTGATCTTGCTGGCAACCAAAGTCAGGTCGGTGCCGGCGATGGCGATCAGGTCGCCGCCGACTTTGAGTTCGGCGCTTTGTTGGGTGACGTCGTCCAGTTGAGTAGTGGTTTTGGTGCCGCCTTTTTTGCCTTTGGAGTAGTCGTGTTGTTCGTTGGCGGCGGCGGCCAGGGTCAGGTTTTCGCCGGCTTTGACGCTGAGGTCTTTGGCGGCGCTGACGGTGCTGGCGACCACGGCGATGTCGCGCCGGGCGTCGATGGCGAGGTTGCCGCCCACGTCCACGGCGGAGGTGTGTTGCAGGATGGTTTGCTCGGTGCCGCTGATGCGGCGGCGTTGGTAGGCGTAGTCGTCCTGTTCGGTCTGGCTGGCGATCAGTACGTCGCGCCCTGCGGTTACGCTGGCGTTGCCACCGGCCTTGAGGTTGCTGCCGAGGTTGAGCACGTCGCGGCCGGCGTTCAGTTTGAGCGTGTCGGTGGCTTCGAAGCGGGAGGCTTCGCTGGCCACGTCGTTGCGCAGTTGGTAGCCCTGGCCTTCCTGTTTAAAGGTGGTGACGGTGCGCTCGTTGATGATGTCGCCGGTCACAGCAGTGGCGCTGATGTCGCGGCCATTGATGATGCCGCCACGGCTGTTGCGGATCGAGTCGGTGGCGAGCATTTCCAGGCGGTTGCCGGCTTGCATCAGGCCGCTGTTGTCGATGTTGCCGGCGACCATGCTGAGGTTGTTGGTGGCCCGCAGGGTGCCGCTGTTGTGCAGGTCGCCGCCGGTGACCAGGCTCACGTCCTGGCCCTGAATCAGCGCGCCGTTGGGGGCCAGGCGGTTGTTGGCCTGGGCCAGGTAGAGCACGGGGGTCAGGACTTTCTGGCCGTTGACCTCGGCTTCTTCCATCCACACGATGTCGTGGGTCAGCGCCGCCACTTGCTCAGCGGTAAGGGACACGCCCAGTTGCAGGTTGAGCGAGTCCTTGTAGGAGATGGCGTTGTCCATCAGGTAGCGGAACAACTGGTCATCACTGGCAAGGCCGTTGATGTAGCGTTGGCCGGTGCGGGCCACCACGGCTTCGCGGATCAGGCGTTGCTCGTACAGGCCATCGCCCAAGCGCTTCCAGCTGGCGTCGGGGTTGTAGCCGAGTTTGCCGAGCAGGTAGTCGGAGCTCATGAACTGCTTGAGGTCGGTGAGCGCCGGGTTGGTTTCGATCAGGTATTTGTGGCTGTTATCTACCGGGGTGATTTCCGGCAGGCCTTGTACGCGGGTGACTGATGGGGCACGGCTGTCCAGAGCCAGCGGGGCTTGGCCGTTGACTGCGCCGCTGACGGGCTGGCCGTCGAGGCTGAAACCGCGTTCTTGCACGGCGGTGTAGTCGAGGTTTTTTTCGCGGTCGGCGGCGGTGATGACACGCCCGTTGACGCTGAAGTCACCGGTAGCGGTGTCCGCTTTACCCGCTACACCCGCGTTCGCTGCCTGGCCGCTGAGACGGAACAGGCCGTTCTGGCTGGTCGGCAAACTGAAGCCTGGCAAGGTCACCGGGTTGACTTGGCGTTGGGCCAGGTCTGGCGGTAACTGTGCGGTGATCGCCGGTTTTACCGTGGAGGCAAATACATCCGAGTTGGTGTTGCGGTTGGCCGCCGGGGTGTCGATGTTGGTGGCGTTGGGGCGGATGACGCTGTTGTCGATCCTGGAGGTCGCATTGACCGTCACCGCACCTGCGGCCTGAATCACCGCCTGTGCAATCACGCTGCCGGTGGTGGGCACTACATAGCTACTGCTTTCATAGAAATTGCCAACGCCTGCCCTGACCTGGTCCATCGTCATCTGGCCCGGGCGGTAGTCGCCTGAGTTGGGATTGTTGTAGATGTTGAACTGGTTCTGGCGCTCCATGAAGGTGTTGTAGATGCCACGGTCGCGGGTATAGAGCCCGGAATTGAAGTGACGCTCTTCGCCGCCTGCCGCGCCGCGGTTGGTCAGCACATCGGTGTTGATCAGGATATTCCCGGCGGCGGATACCGAGCTATAAAGGTTATCGAAGGTCTGGCTGCCCACAGTCAGGTCGCCACCGGCGTTGATGAACGCAGAGGCCGAGCTGCCGGTGATGACATCTTCGTATTTCTCCACCGAGTTGAAGTACAGCTCGCAGCCTTTGCCTTTGCAGTAGTCGTTCCAATAGATATTGAGGTTGCCCGACACCAGCTTCATTTCAGTGGTGAACTGGTCACGACGGTTGCTCAGGGTGTCTGCCAGCAAGCGCATGCCGGTGCCACTTTCCAGGCTGCCGGAGACGTTCTCGATCAGGCTGCTGCGCGCGCTCGCATCATCCCGGGCGATGTCCAGGGCGCCGAGGCTGTAGACGTCGCCATAGCGGTTGCTGAAATCATTGACGCGCAACGCCATGTCGTTGCCGCTGAAGAGCAAGCCCTTGTCATTGACCAGGTGCGTGGCGTTCAGCCGGACTTTTCCGGCGCCGCCCAGGGTGCCGTAGTTGTTCAGGGTGGTGGCATTGACTGTCAGGTCGCCGATGGCAGTCAGGCGCCCGTGGTTATTCAGGCTCGTGCTAGTGACCTGGTTGAGTGCGCCGCCGGCAATGCGGGCGTTCTCGCCCAGGTCCATGCTGGCGCTGGTGAGGCTCATGTTGCCCAGGCTGCTGACGCGGCCGTTGCCGCTGTAGCCACCGGTGAGCGTCACACTGAGGGTGCCATCACTGGCCAGAAGGCCGTCGTTGGTCCAGGTGTCGCCAATGCCGACCAGGCTTTGTGCACCGAGCAACTGGCCGCTGGCGGTCTGGGTGAACTGGCCGATGTCGAGGTTCAGGCGCCCGGCCTGGATCACGCTGCTGTTGGTCCAACTGGCAGCCTTGATGTCCAACTGGCCGTTGGTGACGAAGCTGCCGCCGGCCCGGGTGACTTGGTCGGAGGTCAGGTCGAACGTACCGGTGCCGGTGTGTACGATGCGCCCGCCGTTATTGTCCAGGCCGGCGGCTTGCAGGTTCAGGTGTTCGTTGGCGCTTTCAAGCACGCCGAAGCGGTTATCGAACAGGCCGGAAACATCGATGTCGGTCGTGCCCGTACGGCCCATGGCCCGCAGGTTACCGCCGACGTTGTTGATGGTTTGCGCAGCAAGGCGCAGGACGTCGTCGCTTTCAATCAGGCCATAGCCATTGCTCAGGGCGCCAGTGAGGCCAAAGTCGATATTGCGTGCACCGACCTTGCCGCCCTTACCGGCCGCCGTGCCCTGGTTATCGAAAGCCTGGGCAGTGACCTTGAGCAAGGTATCGGCGTAGACACCGCCGCCCTGGTTATTGAAGGTCGTGGTGACGATGCGGCTTTCACCGCCGAGTGCGGATAAATGCCCCATTTGGTTGAGCAGCCCGCCCTTGGCTTGGATATCCAGCGACTGCGCCTGAGTGATGCCGTTGCTGTTAGTGAACAACCCAGTGACCAGTTTGACCCAGCCCTTGCTGCTGTTGAGTACGCCACCGGCCGTGTTGGCTACACTGGCGGTTTCCAGGTCCAGGTTGCCACTGAGGCTGTCGACGCGGCCGCCCTGGTTACTCAGGGCGCCGCTGAGGCGCAGGCGGTTATCGGTCTGGCTTTGCAGCGTGCCTTGATCGTTGGTGAGGGTGCGGGCGGTAAGGTCGAGCTTGCCCTTCTGGCTGAACATCAGGCCGTCTTGCTGGTTTTGAACGTCACCGGCCAACAGCTTGATCACCAGGTCTTTCTGGCTGGCGAGGGTGCCTTTGGCGCTGTTATCCAGATCGCCATTGGCGAGGGTCAGGTCAAGGCGATCCTGGCTGACCAGTTGGCCGCCTCGGTTGCCCAGGCTGGCGGCGTTCAGCAACAGGGCTGCGCCACTGGCCAGGCGCGCATTGTTGGCGTTGATCAGCGCACCACTGAGGGTGCCGTCCAAGGTGCCCTGGCTGATCAGTTGGCCAGCACTGTTGTCGAGACTCTCGCCGATAAAGGTGATGTTGGCGGCGTTGATACGCCCACCACGGTTGAGAATTTGACTCTGGGCATTATTGAAGCCCAGGTGTTGAGCTGCGGAAATCAGGCCGTTGTTGCTGTTATCCAGGCGACCGGCAACGTTGAGGTCGACATCGGCCTGGCCGGAGATGATCCCCTGATCATTGTTCAGGCTGCCCGCGATGAGCGTTTGTTTGCCCATGCTGACCAGGGCGCCCGCCGCGTGGTTATCCAATACACCGGTGAGGTCAGTGTGCAGGGTGCCACTCTTGCTCGACAACGTGCCCTCGGCGCTGTTGTCGAGGCCATTGCCGACCACCGTCAGACCGTTCCAGCCGGAGATCAAGCCCTTGTTGGCGTTGACCACGGTATCCGCTTCAAGGCGCAATTGATCGGCACTGAGGATGACCCCGCGATCACCGTTATCGATGCGTTTGGCGGCGATGGTGAACGCCGTCTGGCTGGAGATTTCGCCTTGTTCTCGGTTGGTCAGGTTAACCAGGCGCGCGAAGGTCAGCGGGCCTTTGGCGCTGATCAAGCCTGCGCTGTTATCGAGATTGCCGCCTTGCAGATCGAGGCTCACAGTGCGTTCGCCGATCAAGCGGCCCTGGCGCTGGATCAGCTGTTGGACGATGAGTTTCAAGTCGCCCCTGGCTGAGATTTCGCCATCCAGGCTTGAGTCGACTGTTTGCCCGGTCAGAGTCAAATCAGCCTGGCTGTTGATCAACCCGGCAGTGTTATCGAGGTTGGCAGTGGTCAGGTTCAACGCCTGTTGACTGCCGATCACACCCGCGCGGTTATCCACATTGGCGGCGGTGACCGTCTGGCTACCATCGCTGACGATTCGCCCGCCCTGGTGATTGTCCAGCGCGCCGGTGTTGAGCGTCTGTAGCGTGCCGGCCGAGAGGCTGCCCTTGTCGCTGTTGTTCAAGGAGCCTGAGGTGGTCGTCAAAACCGTAGCGGCAAAGATCTGCCCCTGGTTATGGTTATCCAGCACGCCGGTGACCTTCAGCTCCAGCGCACCACGGCTGGCGAGCGCGCCACCGGCCTGGTTGTCCAGGCTGTCAGCTGCCACCTGCAGAACGCTCTTGGCGGACAGTACACCTTCCACACTGTTATCCAGCGCCTTGGCGATACGTACCTGCAGGCTGTCGCCACTGATGACTTTACCGCCGCGGTTATTCAGCGCATCGGCCATCAACAGGAATGATTGGGTGCTGGAGATTTCACCGCCCTGACTGTTGTCGACGGTGCCCAGGTTTTTCAGCAGCAGTTGGCCCGGTGTCGCGATCAGGCCGTGGTCACGGTTGATCAGTTGCCCATGGCTCAAGTCCAGGTCGATGCTGGTATTGCTGATCAGCTCGCCACGATCATGTTGGTCCAGCCCGGTCAGGGTTGCCTTGACCGTGGACTTGGCGAAGATCGAACCTTGTTGGCTGTTGTCCAGTCGCCCTGCGTTGAGGGTGATGCCAGCGTCACTGCTGATGCTGCCGCGCTGGCTGTTGTCCAGGCCGGCGCTGCGCACGTCCACCTGTTGCTTGGCGCTGATCACGCCGCCCTGGCTGTTGTTCAGCGCAGTGCTGACCAGCGTGGCGGTGCCATCGGCCAGCAGCTTGCCAGCCTGATTGTTCAGTTGGCCCTGGGTGGTGATCGACAGCGCATTGGCCGCAGAAAGAATACCGCCCCGGCTGTTATCCAGGGTGCCAGCCCTGACGGTCAGTCCGCCCTCGCTCAGCAGCGTGCCCTGCCCTTGGTTGAGCAAGCCTCCGGTCAGGCTAATGGTCAGGTCTTTTTGGCTGGTAACGCGGCCACCCAGGCTGTTATCCAGTTGGTCGCCATTCAATGCCAGGCTCTCACGCCCCGCCAGCAAGCCGTTGCTCTGGTTGAGCAGGCGCTGCACCGTGAGCGTCAGGCCGCTGTCGCCGATGACCTTGCCGGTGGTGTTGTTCAGTTGATCGGCGACCACCAGCACCCTGGCCTGGCTGGAGATCTCGCCTTGCTGATTGAGGATGGTCTGGCTGCGCAGGTCCACGCCCTTGGTGGCAGCGATAAGGCCGCCGTTGCGGTTATCCAGGGACGCGCCGGTCAGGTTCAGCGCACCGTCGCTGACGAGTTCGCCCGCTTGTTGATTGAGCACACCGACGGTTGCCTGCAGGTCGCCCTTGGCGCTGATACGACCGGCGCCGTTTTCGAGTTGGTTGGCGTTGAGGGTCAGCGCACCATCGCTGCCCAACTTGCCGCCATTGCTGTTGTTCAACTGGTTCAGTTGCACGTGCGCGGCGGCCTTGGTGCTGATCACGCCCGCTTGGCTGTTATCCAGATCGCCGCCGGTGAGGGTCAGCGCGCCGTCGGCAATGACCACGCCACCCTGGTTGATCAGGCTGTCGCCGTGCAACGCCAGGGTGGTTTTGCTGGACACCAGGCCGCCCTGGCTGTTGTTCAACTGCCCTGCGGTTATTTGTTGAGCCCCCTGGCTGACGAGGTTGCCTTCATTGCGATTGTCCAGCAGCCCGGCGACGGTCAGGTTCATCACGCCTTGGGCGGCGATGGAACCTTTGTCGCGGTTATCCAGGCTGGCCGCCTGTACTGTCAGGCTGGACGCAGAGAAAATCCCCAGGCGGTTATCGATGGCACCGCTGGCGGTTACGTTGAGGTTGCTGCCCAGCAATTTTCCTGAACGGTTATCCAGGTTCGTGGCAATCACGGTTGTCTGGCTGGCAGAGATTTCACCCGCCTGGTTACTCAGTTGCCCTGCGGTTACACGGGCCTGCGCCTGGCTGGCGACCAGGCCGTTATCGTTAGTCAGTTGGCCGGCGTTGAGCGTCAGGTTCTTGAGGCCGATCACGCGACCGTTCTGGTTATCCAGCGCAGCGGTCACCGTAACGTCGGTGCTGTTTTCACTGTGCAGCAGACCGTTGGTGCGGTTATCCAGACCGGTGGCCGTGACCTTGAGCGAGTCCGTACCCAGTACACGACCGCCACGGTTGTCGAGTTGACCGGCGTTAATCACGGCGGTGGTACCGCTCAGAGTGCCGCCTTGATTGTTCAAGGTTTGGTTGGCCGTGGCGGTAAGGGTTCGGCTGGCAACCACGCTGCCGCTATTGCTCAGGTTTGCCGCGCGCAGACTGACATCGCCACCAGCATTGCGGCTTTCATCGGCGTTGACACCGGCTTCGATGATGCCGCTGTTGACCAGCGCCCCACCGCTGGTCACGGTGATGCTGTCGCGGGCCGCCAGGCTTTTCTGGTTGCTCAGGCCTGTCGTAGTTTGTACATCGACTCGCGTGCCGGCATACACCGCACCCGCAGCGTCCAATTGACCGGCCTTGATCACCACCGCTTCGCTGGCTTTGGCATTAGCCAAACTCAGTCGTCCATTGGCATCGAGCTGAATATCACCGCCACTGGCCATTAACGTACCGTCGAGCTTCACGCCCACCCCGGCCTCGGTGCCCACCAGTTTGATCGCCCCGGCATACATCCCACCCAACGCCGTCGAATCAATCGCCAGCTCGGGCTTAGCGCTGCCGTCGTCGGCGCGGGCAGTGGCTTGCAGGCTTTTAGCATCGACGTCATTGCGCCCGGCAACCACACTTAAGTTGCGCGCATTGATCTGTGCGTTAATCCTGGCCGAGCGGGTGATGATTTCAAAGCGGTCGACGTTATCGGCATTCAAGCCCTGGCCGTCGATGGTCACGGCGCCGCCATCAACCTGGTAACGTTGCAGTTGCCCGCTTGCGTCGAGTATCGGTTTGCCGGTGGTCAGGGTGACGTTGGGGGTGTTGATGAAGCCGCAGCCGCTGCAAGTAATGCCATAGGGGTTGGCGACGATGACCTTGGCCGACTGGCCCGCCACTTCGGTGTAGCCGCGCAGTTGGCTGGGACTGCCGCCGTTGACTTCGTTGAGGATGATGTTGGCGGCGCGGCCTTGCAGGTTCGGGTTGCCGAGGATGATGCCGCCCAGTTGCGTCGATTGGGTACGGTCGGTGGCGTTGTTGAGTATCACGCCGTTGGCGCCGACGTTGTAGTCCTTGAACTGGTTGTGGGACAGGCCACTGCCATTGGGGGCGGCGATGTTTACCACCGG
Source organism: Pseudomonas sp. PA-7-1E (assembly GCF_021605325.1). Lineage (NCBI taxonomy): Bacteria > Pseudomonadati > Pseudomonadota > Gammaproteobacteria > Pseudomonadales > Pseudomonadaceae > Pseudomonas > Pseudomonas sp. PA-7-1E. Next base: position 43,719 of record NZ_WKFA01000034.1, on the reverse strand, counting down.
CACGCCATTGCCCGCCTGGCCGACCGTGGTGCCCGGCGCGCTGACCACGATGCCTTCGGCCTGGGCCAGCAGCGGTTGCCAGAACAGCGCGTTGGCCAGGATCAGCGCCACGCCACGTTTGGGCAGGCCCAGGAACGCGTCACGGCTTTTCAGGGCAGCAGAAGGCTGGCGAACCAGGAAGGCAAATTGGCGAACATCCATTTCAAATTCTCGTTGCAACTGGGCGTTGAATTACAGGAAGAAATCCATGCGGAAGTAGATCGGTGCTTCGCGCTCAAGCAGCGCGGCCGGTCGTTCCAGCGAGTGGGCAAAGGTCACGCTGGTGCTCACGTGTTGGCCGCGGGCGAACAGCTCAAGGGAGTTGCTCGAGACGCGGCCGTGCACTTCGCCGTTGTAGCGACCATTGCGGATCACGCCTTGGTCGTAGCCCACGCTGGCACCGTACTCGCCGAACACCGGGCGCAGCCAACCGAGGGTCACCGGGCGGCTCCAGCGCAGGTCATTGCGCCAGTAACCGCCGCTGTCGCCGGTCAGTTGCTGATCCTTGTAGCCGCGTACCGACGCCGAGCCACCGAGGCTCATGCGCTGGGGGCTGAACAGCACGTCTTCGCTGCGTTGGCCGGTGGCCAGGCTGGTGAAACTGAACGACTCGCCCCACAGCGTGAAGGGTTGCAGGTAGCTGACGGTGGCGGTGTACTTGCGGTAGCGCGCATCCGGCACGCCAGGCAGGGGGTTATGATTGCCTTGGGCGTCGAAGGCGCCGGTGCCGTTTTGCATGCCCACATCGACGTTGACGAACGCACTGCCGATACGACGACCATGGTTGATGCCCAACTGCAGTTCACTGAGGCGGTTGCTGCTCTCTTTGAGGCGGCTGCTATCGATGTAGTTGTTGGTTCGCAGGTGGGACAAGCCGACGTTGAGCGACGTCTTGCTCACGGCATCACGGTGGATCACCCGCTCAGCGCGTAACTGATGGTTTTCACTGTCACCGGTTTGCTTGAAGTCGAAACCGTCGCCCTGGACGACCGAACGGTAATCGCTCTGGTTGTAGCTGTAGCTGAAGTTCCACCACCCCCAGGGAACGTTGTAGTAGAGCATCGCGTTCTTGGAAGTTTTCTGATGGTCGCTGACCGCGTCATGGCCGCCGCGCAGAATCAGCTGATCGGCCAGGCCCAGCGGGCTGTCCCATTCAAAGCCGGTGCCCCACTGCTGTTCGCCGGTGCTTTTCTGGCCGTCGTTGTTACGTGAAAGGCTGGCGCGCCATGGCTTTTGCGGGGTGTTTTTGACCAATACCGAGCTGCCGCCCACGGCCTCGCCCGGGGTCAGCTCCATTTGGGCTTGATTGGACGGCAAGCGATTGAGTTGGTCGACGGCCTGCTCGATTTCTCGCAGGTTCAATATCTCGCCGCTTTTGCCGGGAAAGGCCATGGCCAGCTCGCGGTCCGTCAACTTGCTGTTGTCGGCGCCCTTCAAGCCTTCGAGTTTGCCCTCCACCACCAGCACTTGCAGATGCCCCTTGGACATGTCCTGTTGCGGCAAGTAGGCGCGACTCGTCATCAGGCCCTTGTCGATGTAGAAGTCGGTGAGGTCTTTGAGCAGGGCGTTGAGTTGTGAGACGCCCAGGCATTGACCGGTGTACGGTTTGAGCAGACGCTCGCGTTCAGGGGCAGGCAGGTGGTCGGCCCCCTGGAGTTCAATGGTTTGGATCGGGAAGCAACGGCTGTCCACCGGGGCTGCTGGCGCTTCGGGCCTGGCCTCTTTGCCGGGCAGTTCCTTGAGTTGTTCAAGGCGGCGTTGCTGATCTTCCAACAGGCGGTTTTGCCGGTCGCGGATCAGGTCCTGATCACCCGGAAGGGTTGCCGCCATCACGCTGGGGGAGGCGAGGCAGACAAGCAGGGCAATGCTCAGTGAATACCGAGTCCGTGGCGGTTGGGAATTCATGTTCGATCCATCGAATTTACGAAGGGTGGCAAACTAACATCGACCGCGTTTCTCGCCAATAAACTGACCCACCTTTAGGTAACGCCCTAAAAAAACTGTAACTAGCTGACGAATAAAGAAAATAATCGAATAAGAATGGATATTGCTTGAAGTTATTGGTTGTTTTCCGACCAGCGGTATCAGATTTGATACACATTGAGCACCCACACGAACGCCCGGACTATTGGGTCAGCACCGGTCCGCATATGAATATTTGAATTTAAGGAATTTTTGAACGACAACGGAAATTTGCGCAGACGTTGACCCAACGTCGACTCGGGCAGGCCAAATCACAGGCAAAAAAAAACCCGGAAATCCTCACTTGCGTGGGCCTTCCGGATTTTCTAAACCGCCAAAAATGGTGGGTCGTGTGGGATTCGAACCTACGACCAATTGGTTAAAAGCCAACTGCTCTACCAACTGAGCTAACGACCCGCTGTGTGGTGGCGCGTATAATACTGATTTCTAAGGATTATTCAACACCTTATTTTAAATAAATCAGAAAAAACGCATTTGAACGGTAATTCGGTGGGTAGAACGCCTAAAGCAGCAGCCGAATCAGCGCCCCGGCTCGTCGTTCCACAGGTACTTATGCAGCTGCAATTGCAGGCGTACCGGCAGGTTGTCCGCCACTACCCAATCCGCCAGGTCACGGGCATTCAGGTCGTGATGGTTTGGCGAGAACAGCACCTCGCCCGCACGACGCTCCAGGCCATACTGGATCAGCTTGGAGGTGGCCCAGTCATAATCGTCACGTGAACAGATGACGAACTTGACCTGATCGTTGGCCGTCAGCAAGTCCATGTTCTCGTAGCGGTTGCGGTGGGCTTCCTTGGAATCCGGGGTCTTGAGGTCAACCACTCGGCTGACGCGCGGGTCGACCGCAGAGATGTCCAGGGCGCCACTGGTTTCCAGCGAGACCTCGTAACCGGCATCACACAGCTGTTTGAGCAACGGAATGGCGTTGGGTTGCGCCAGAGGCTCACCGCCCGTCACGCAGACGTAGCGCGGCCGGTAACCGGCAACCTGTTCCAGGATGTCGTCGAGGGTGCGCACAGTGCCGCCGCTGAAGGCGTAGGCGCTGTCACAGTATTGGCAACGCAACGGGCAGCCGGTGAGCCGTACAAATACGGTGGGCAGGCCAGCAGTGCGCGTTTCACCCTGCAACGAGTAAAAGACTTCGGTAATACGTAGTGTGTCTTGCATAGTCGCCACGGGCGTAACAGCTAAACAGGCTGTCCGCCTCCGTCAGGCACTTCAAGGGATTGCGCCAACGCGTCAACCCCAGGAAGCGTGTTTCATAAAAGGGCGTGGATTCTAACGAAAAAACCCGCGACAAGCGCGGGTTTCTTCTGAACGGGCTGCATTGCTTACAAGCGTTGCAGGTCCCGCTGGGCCAACTGCGCCGCGGAGGTACCCGGATACTGGGCAACCACCTGCTGCAGAATACCTTTGACCTTGTCGGTGTGACCCAGGCGGCGTTCTACGTCAGCGAGTTTGTACAGCGAATCCGGAACCTTGGCGTGCTTGGGGTACAGCTGGCTGACCTTGGCAAAAGCCTGGCCCGCGCCCTGCAAATCACCCTTTGCCAGGTTGACCTCACCCAACCAGTACTGGGCATTGCCCGCGTACTGGCTGTTGGGGTACTTGCGCAGGAAAGCGGTGAAGGCCTGACTGGCTTTATCGAAATCCTTGGCCTTGATCAGGTCGAAGGCTGCATCGTAATACAGTTTTTCCTTCGCTGGATCGCCCGGTTCGCTGCTGGCGGCAGGAGCTGCAGCGGCGGCCCCCGCTGCTGCGCCACCGGCAGCGGCACTGGGTGCGCCACCGGTAGAAGAATTATCAGGAGTAGCGGCAGGTGCAACACCGGCTCCAATACGACGGTCAAGATCCTGGTAACGCTCCAGGCCTTCTTGCTTCAGCTGGTTCACCTGGTTCTGCAGTACTTCAATGGCGCCTTGTTGCTGGGCCAATTGATCCTGCATGCGTTGCAGCTGGTTGAACAGTTCGCCCTGTGCCGAGGGAGCGGACGTAGCCGCTCCCCCCGCATAGGCGCCGTTCGTGCCATAACCCGCTGGCGGATAACTGCTCCCGCTATTGTTATAGCCTGAGTTGCTATCCGTTACAGGAACCGCAGCCCACACCGCAAGCGGTGCGAAGCTGAGAGCCAATACAGTTAGAGCACGACGGCACGTTCGCATGACGAATTACTTACGCAGTTCGACGCGACGGTTCTGAGCCCACGACTGTTCGTCGTTGCCAGTTGCAACTGGACGCTCTTTACCGTAGGAAACCAGTTCCAGTTGGCCTGGAGCAACACCTTGCAGTACCAGGTAGCGCTGAACGGCTTTCGCACGACGCTCGCCCAGTGCCATGTTGTACTCACGAGTACCACGGGCGTCAGTGTTACCTTCCAGAACAACGCGAGCGCCGTTAGCTTTCAGGTCCTTGGCGTGAACGTCCAGAGCGCGCATGGCTTCTGGCTTCAGGTCCGAACTGTCGTATTCGAAGTAGAAAGTGGTGATAGCGCGCAGAGCAGCTTCTTCGCTCAGGGAGCCGTCGACCGCACCAGTGTTGGCGCCGTAACCAGCGTTTGGATCAACAGCTGCGCCTTCACCGGCATTGTCGCCGCCTTTAGAGGAGCAACCAACGGCTACGGACAGAGCCAGAGCCAGAGCAGCAAACTTACCAAACTTCAGCATTTCCATCGTGAAACTCCTAATGAACCCCAGTGTGTTAAGTACTTCTTTTTGTAGCGCCGCGTCAGTTCAGGTAAGGGGACCAGGATGGTTCTCTGACTTCGCCTTGTGCGGTAGGAAGTGGGAGCCTTACGCGTCCGTTGATGGACACGAGCATCAAGACTCCCCGGCCCTGCTGGCGGGTGGCGTAGATTACCATGGTGCCGTTGGGCGCAACAGTGGCTGACTCATCAAGGTTGGTATCTGTAAGGATTTTTACGGTTCCGCGCTGCAAATCCTGGGCCGCAACCCGGAAATTAGTGAAACCATCCTGACGGTGAATCATCACCAACGTCTTTTCATCGGCCGAAAGCTTGGGGTTGGCGTTGTAGTTACCAATAAAGGTCACACGTTCCGCACCGCCGCCGTTCACATTTGCCTTGTAGACCTGAGGCTTGCCGCCACGGTCGGAGGTGAAGTAGATGGTCGAGCCATCCTTGCCCCAGAACGGTTCGGTGTTGATGCCCGGGCCGCTGGTCACACGCGAGAGTTGACGCGAGGCCATGTTCATCACGTAGATATCCGGGTTGCCGTCCTTGGACAGCACGAAAGCCAGGCGCGAACCGTCCGGCGACCAGGCTGGCGCACCGTTGAGGCCTTCGAAGTTGGTGATCTGCTCACGACGGCCAGTATCGATGTGCTGCACAAAGATACGCGGGCGACGCTGTTCGAACGATACGTAGGCAATACGCTTGCCGTCCGGCGCGAAGCGCGGCGACAGGATTGGCTCACGGGACTGCAGCAAGGTCACTGCACGAGCACCGTCGTAGTCCGAACGCTGCAGGGTGTAGCGGGTATTGTCTACAGAGAAACGCTCAGCCGTGACATACAGTAGGCGCGTCGAGAACGCCCCCTTGATACCGGTGAGTTTTTCAAACGACTGGTCCGAGATGTAGTGAGCCATGTCGCGCAGTTGTTCGGCGGTACCCGATACGCTGCCGGTCAAGACCTGCTGCTCGGTGGCCACGTTGAACAACGTGTACTGGATCTGCAGGCGACCGCCGGCCGGCGTGATGCTGCCGACCATCAGGTACTGGGCACCCACCGCCTTCCAGTCACGGAAGATGACTTCGCTGGCCTGGGTTGGCTGGCTGATCATGTTGCCTTTTGGAATCGGCGCGTAGTAACCGGAGTTACGCAGGTCGTCGCTGACGATCTGGGCCATGTCGTCCGGCAGCACGCTGCCGCCCTGCCAACCGAACGGCACGACTGCAATCGGGGTGGCCCGATCACTGCCGCTGGTTACCAGGATGTTCTTTTCATCCGCCGCCGCTATCCCTGCCATACAGCAAATAACGACAAGCATTCCTCGAAGAAGGTTTCTCACAAGGCTAGATCCTCAGGTGTGAATGTCATCTTGAATGAACGATAGGGAGCGAAGTCACTTGGTTTCATTCCCTGCATCTCGGTCAACCGGCCAATATTCTTGACCGCGGCAACCGCCGAACTGTCGAACGAACCGTCACCACTGGACTTGGCCACGCTGACCGAAGTCACCGTACCGTCCGGCAACATGCCGATCTGCAGCACTACTGTCATGCCTTTACGTGCCGAAGGTGGACGTGTCCAACCTTCCGCTGCCCGCGCCCGAATCAGGTCGTCGAAACTGCCCGCGACTTCATCGCCACGCTCATCGGCCAAGGCTTGCTGACGCTGCGGCGTGTCGGAAAGCAAATCTGCCAGGGCCTGGGCCTTTTTCTCTTCGGCGGATTTGCGTGCTGCTTCCTGGGCCTTTTTCTTGGAGGCGTCGGCGGCAGCTTTCTTCTTCGCTTCGTCGGCGACTTTCTTCTTCGCCTCGTCTGCTTCAGCTTTTTTCTTGGCGTCTTCGGCGGCTTTCTTTTTCGCGTCTTCGACTATCTTTTTCTTGGCTTCTTCAGCGGCCTTTTTCTTGGCCTCTTCTTCGGCAGCCTTCTTGGCTTCTTCTTCCGATTTCTTCTTGGCTATATCAGCCAATTGTTTCTCTTCGGCCTTTTTCGCTTCGGCAGCTTTCTCGGCTTTCTTGGCTTCATCAGCCTTTTTAGCCTCGTCGGCCTTCTTGGCTTCGTCAGCCTTTTTCGATTCCTCGGCCTTTTGAGCCGCCTCTTCTTTCTTTTGTTCCGCAGCAGCCTTCACCGCTTCCTGCTCGACCTTCTTCTGTTCCATCTGCTCGACTTCAGTCTGGCGCGCGGCCGACTTCTGGGCCTCACCCGCAATCTTCTGATTGGTCTGGGTGGTGGCCTGACTTTTCGATTTCAGCTGATACAGGGTCGCCTGCACGATCGGCTTGGCTGGCGGCAGGTCCGGGGTCATGGCAAAGCTGACGAACAGCATGCCGAACACCAGGACGTGCAGGGCAATTGCCCACACGCCAGGCCAGAAGTAGCTTTCCGAGGCGGACGGCTCTCGCTGTTGCTGCATCAGGGCGCCTCGGTAATCAAGCCAACGTTACCGACGCCGGCCTTCTGCAGCCCGCCCATGGCGCCCATGACGGAGCCGTAGTCGACCGATTTGTCACCCCGGATAAACACCTGGGTGTGCTTGCCGCCTTCGTTGCCGGAGCGAATGATCTTGGTCACCGCATCGGTCATGGCCGGCAAGGTCAGGGCCTTGTCCTGCTGCTTTTGCGTGTCGACTTCGCTGCCAAGGTTCCAGTAATAGGTCTTGTCAGCCTTGATCGAAATGGTCAGGACCTGAGTGTTGTTGTCCTGCGGCAAGGCTTCACTGGAAACCTTGGGCAGATCAACTTTCACGCCCTGGTTGAGCATCGGCGCGGTCACCATGAAGATCACCAGCAGCACCAGCATCACGTCGATGTAGGGCACTACGTTCATCTCGGCGACCGGCTTGCGCTTTTTGCGAGCTCGAGCGATTAAAGCCATTGGGAATTACCTGCTTATTCTTCGCTGGTGTGCACTTTACGGTGCAGGATCGCCTGGAATTCATCGGCGAAGGTGTAGTAACGGCCGATCAAGGTTTCGCTGGTTGCGGCAAAACGGTTGTAGGCGATTACTGCGGGGATAGCGGCGAACAGGCCGATCGCGGTGGCGATCAGTGCTTCGGCAATACCCGGGGCCACGGTGGCCAGTGTGGCTTGCTGCGCCTGGGCCAGGCCACGGAAGGAGTTCATGATGCCCCATACGGTACCGAACAGGCCGATGTACGGGCTGACAGAACCCACGGTGGCAAGGAACGGCAGGCCCTGCTCAAGTTTCTCTTCTTCGCGGGAGATGGCCACGCGCATGGCACGGGCCACACCTTCCATCACCGCTTCAGGATCGACACCCGGCTGTTGGCGCAAGCGCGAGAACTCCTTGAAACCGGCACGGAAGATCTGCTCGACGCCCGAATCCGGGTCCGGGTTGCTGCCGGCCTGGCGGTACAGTTTGGACAGGTCGATACCCGACCAGAAGCGCTCTTCAAAGCTCTCCAGGGCACGTCGACCGGCGCGCAACATGTTGCTGCGCTGAAAAATCATGACCCAAGAGGTAACCGATGCGGCTACCAGGGTCAGCATGACCAGTTGAACCACGACACTGGCATTGCTGACCAGGCTCCACATGGAGGAATGGTCGACGACGGTAGGTTCCACGCTAAATCTCCTGCTTTGGTTGTTGACCCGCGCCGCTCACGGCGGCAAAGGCCGCGCGTAGAGTTTCGGGAATGGCCCGAGGTTTCAAGCTGTTGGTGCGCACACACGCCACCAGGAACTGCCCCTCACAGAGCAGCGTTGCATCCGTGGCCCGCCTGACCTGCTGTTTGAAACGCAGGCTGGCACGGTTCAATTCGATGACTTCAGCACTGACCAGCAACTCATCGTCCAGTCGCGCCGGCGCGTAATACCGCGCCTCGCTGGAATGCACGACGAATAACAGGTCCTCGCCTACCAGCTCGGACTGGGCAAAACCCAACTCCCGCAGCCGCTCGGTTCGAGCCCGTTCCATGAATTTCAGGTAATTGACGTAATAAACGATGCCGCCGGCATCGGTGTCCTCGTAATAAACGCGACAGCGATGTGCGAACGACTGATCCCCGTTTTGCGCGCGCATACTCTAGTGCTTACTCCTCAGGTTGCCAATTGGCTGGGCAACTGTTTTTTCATTCCTGAACGCTTTCAAATGACGACGCCAGACACTGGGACAGCACAAAGCTCGGATAAATCACCCCACATGACAAATACCCTGTAGGAGCGAGCTTGCTCGCGAAGAACCTGAGCACGCCGCGTATAACCAGACATACCGCGTTATCGTTGGCGTTTTTCGCGAGCAAGCTCGCTCCTGCAATTTTTTAATCGTCCACTGCATCGAGGAATTCGTCTACCACGGGCATCTCTCCCAATCGTGACGGAATGTTTAGCCCGAAGTGCAAATAGGCATGACGCGTCACCACCCTGCCCCGCGGGGTTCGCATGATGTAGCCCTGCTGAATCAGGTACGGTTCCAGAACATCCTCAATGGTATGGCGCTCCTCACTGATGGCTGCGGCCAGGCTGTCCACGCCGACCGGGCCACCGTCGAATTTCTCGATCATGGTCAAAAGTAGGCGTCGATCTTGGTGATCAAAACCATGTTCGTCCACATCCAGCAGGTTCAAGGCCAGGTCCGCCACGGCCTTGGTGATGTGGCCCTTGGCACGCACCTCGGCAAAGTCTCGCACGCGGCGCAGCAAACGGTTGGCAATTCGTGGCGTACCGCGAGCGCGTCGAGCGATTTCAAAGGCGCCTTCCGGGTCCAGGGGCAAGCCGAGGATACTCGCCGACCGGCTGACAATGGTCGCCAGATCGGCGGTGCTATAGAACTCTAGACGTTGAACAATGCCGAAACGGTCTCGCAGCGGGTTGGTCAACATGCCCGCGCGGGTGGTCGCGCCCACCAGGGTAAAGGGCGGCAGGTCGAGTTTGATCGAACGGGCCGCCGGGCCTTCGCCGATCATGATGTCGAGCTGGAAGTCTTCCATGGCTGGGTACAGCACTTCTTCGACAATCGGCGACAAGCGATGGATTTCGTCGATAAACAGCACGTCATGGGGTTCAAGATTGGTCAGCAACGCGGCCAAGTCGCCAGGACGCTCAAGCACCGGGCCGGAGGTGGACTTGATCGACACGCCCATTTCCTGGGCGATGATATTGGCCAGAGTGGTCTTGCCCAAACCCGGCGGGCCGAAGATCAGGGTGTGGTCCAGGGACTCACTGCGCCCGCGAGCGGCCTGGATAAACAGCTCCATCTGCTCGCGCACGGTGGGCTGGCCGATGTATTCGGCCAGGCTCAACGGGCGGATGGCCCGGTCCTGGACTTCTTCACGGTCACGCGGGCCGGTGGCCGCGATCAGACGATCGGCTTCAATCACTTAAATCATTCCCTTCAGGGCACGGCGAATCATGTCTTCAGCGCTCAGGTTCTTGTCCTTGATGGCCGATACGGCCTTGCTGGCTTCCTGAGGCTTGTAGCCCAGGGAGATCAGCGCATTGACGGCATCGCTCTCGGCGTTGGCGACCTGGGCCGCCGGCATATCCGGCTGGTTCGGTACCAGGGCGAACATGCTCGGCACCACCTCCCAGGCTTTGAAGCGGTCCTTGAGCTCGACCAACAAGCGCTCGGCGGTCTTCTTGCCCACCCCCGGCACCTTGGTCAGGGCCGAGGTATCCTGGGCCGATACAGCCCGGACCAATTCATCCACTTCCAGGCTCGACATCAAGGCCAGGGCCAATTTGGGCCCCACGCCATTGAGACGAATCAGCTCGCGGAAGAAATCGCGGTCACGCTTGCCGATGAAACCATAGAGTAGTTGCGCGTCTTCGCGCACCACTAAATGAGTGTGCAAGGTTATCGGCTCGCCGACCGACGGCAGGCGATACAGGGTGGTCATGGGCACTTCCAGCTCATAACCCAACCCATTCACATCCAGAATCAGGTGCAGCGGCTGTTTCTCAGCCAGGGTGCCGCGCAAGCGTCCAATCACGGTTCAGATCCTTAAAGCTTGGGGGTCAGATCGGAGCCTGACCGCAAAAATAACGATTGCGCTGATGCTATCAGAGACGCAGCCGCCCGCCACGACTACGTGCTGCGCCCAAGCCGTGAGGCAACAGGCTGGAGCGGGTATGGGCATGGCAAATGGCGATGGCCAGGGCATCCGAGGCGTCGATCTGCGGCTTTGAAGTGAGCTTGAGCATGTGCATGACCATCATTTGCACCTGCTCCTTGTTGGCGCCACCGGTGCCGACCACGGCCTGCTTGACCTGGGTCGCGGTGTATTCAGCGATCTCCATGCCCTCCTCGGCACCTGCCACGATGGCAGCGCCCCGGGCCTGCCCGAGCTTCAACGCCGAGTCGGCATTCTTGGCCATGAAGACTTTCTCTATGCCCATGGTGACCGGGCCGTAGGTCTGGATGACTTCACGTACGCCGCGATAGACGATCTGCAGCCGCTCGGCCAATTCCCCTGCGCCAGTGCGGATGCAGCCCGAGGCGACGTACACACAGCCGCGTGGGGTCTGCTGCACCACGCCAAAACCGGTGATGCGCGAACCGGGGTCGATACCTAGGATTAAAGTCATAACGCCTGCGGGTTGGATTTACAACGGTATGTGCCAGGCACACATTTGTGTAACAGCATAGAAGCCCTGTGGGAGCTGGCTTGCCTGCAATGCGGGCACCTCGGTGCTTCTGTCAAATCGAGGTGATGCTATCGCAGGCAAGCCAGCTCCCACAGCGGATATTCATCGTTCTTAAGCGAGCTGTTCGGCCACAGACTCAGGGATGTCGGCATTCGAATACACATTCTGCACGTCATCCAGATCTTCAAGCATGTCCAGCAGCTTCAGCACCTTCTGGGCACCGTCCAGGTCCAGTTCGGCACTGGTGGTCGGCAGCATCACGATCTCCGCGTCGGTGCCGCTGAAACCAGCGGCTTCCAGGGCATTACGCACGGCGTAGAAGCTGGCGAACGAGGTGAACACATCGATGGAGCCGTCTTCGTTGGTGACCACGTCATCGGCATCCGCTTCCATCGCGGCTTCCATCAGCGCGTCTTCATCAGTGCCCGGTGCGAAGGTGATCTGCCCCTTGCGCTCGAACAGGTAGGCCACCGAGCCGTCCGTGCCAAGGTTGCCGCCACACTTGCTGAACGCATGGCGCACGGCTGCCGCGGTACGGTTGCGGTTGTCGGTCATGCATTCGACCATCACCGCCACACCGCCCGGGCCGTAGCCTTCATAGGTCAGCTCGACCATATCGTCGGTGTCGGCCGCACCAGCACCACGGGCCACGGCGCGGTCGATGATGTCGCGGCTCATGTTGGCGCCCAGCGCCTTGTCCAGCGCCAGGCGCAGACGCGGGTTGGAGCCCGGGTCACCGCCACCCTGACGGGCAGCGACGGTCAGTTCGCGAATCCACTTGGTGAAGATCTTGCCTTTCTTGGCATCCTGACGCTCTTTGCGGTGCTTGATGTTCGCCCACTTGGAATGGCCAGCCATAACACAACTCCGAATTCTCTAGAAACCTTATCAATCCCGCCCCAGGCGAGATTTCCCTCTTTTAAACGCAAAGGCGCATCCGAAGATGCGCCTTTTTGACTGCGTACAACCTTATCGCGCTTTCACGCTGCAGCCTTACTCAGCCTTCGGCGTCTCGCGCAGGCGGATGTGCAGCTCGCGCAGTGCCTTGGCATCAACCACACCCGGAGCCTGGGTCATGACGTCCGCAGCGCTCTGGGTTTTCGGGAAGGCGATCACTTCACGGATCGACTGGGCGCCGGTCATCAGCATCACCAGACGGTCCAGGCCGAACGCCAGGCCACCGTGCGGCGGCGCACCGTATTTCAGGGCGTCGAGCAGGAAGCCGAATTTCTCTTCCTGTTCCGCTTCGTTGATGCCCAGCAGGCGGAAGACCGCTTGTTGCATCTCTTTGCGGTGGATACGGATCGAACCGCCACCCAGTTCAGTACCGTTCAACACCATGTCGTAGGCACGGGACAGCGCGCCTGCAGGGTTGGCTTCCAGCTCTTGCGGGGAGCACTTCGGTGCGGTGAACGGGTGGTGCAAGGCGCTGAAGCTGCCGTCGTCGTTCTCTTCGAACATCGGGAAGTCCACAACCCACATCGGCGCCCATTCGCAGGTCAGCAGGTTCAGGTCGTGACCGAGCTTGATACGCAGCGCGCCCAGGGCCTCGCTGACGATCTTGGCCTTGTCGGCGCCGAAGAACACGATGTCGCCATCCACCGCACCGACGCGATCGAGGATCGTGTTCAGGTTGGCTTCAGGGATGTTTTTCACGATCGGCGATTGCAGGCCGTCGACACCGTTGGCGCGCTCGTTGACCTTGATGTACGCCAGGCCCTTGGCACCGTAGATGCCGACGAACTTGGTGTAGTCGTCGATCTGCTTGCGCGGCATGCTCGCGCCGCCAGGCACACGCAGGGCGGCGATGCGGCATTTAGGATCGTTGGCCGGGCCGCTGAACACCTTGAAGTCGACGTCCTTGAGCTGGTCGGCCACGTCCACCAGCTCCAGCGGGTTACGCAGGTCTGGCTTGTCGGAACCGTAGCGGCGCATGGCTTCTTCGAAGGTCATGTGCGGGAACTCGCCGAACTCCAGGTCCAGGACTTCCTTGAACAGGTTGCGGATCATCTGCTCGGTCAGGCCCATGATCTCTTTTTCATCGAGGAAGCTGGTCTCGATGTCGATCTGGGTGAATTCCGGCTGGCGATCGGCACGCAGGTCTTCGTCACGGAAGCACTTGGCGATCTGGTAGTAGCGGTCGAAACCAGCCACCATCAGCAGTTGCTTGAACAGCTGCGGCGATTGCGGCAAGGCGAAGAAGCTGCCGGCATGGGTACGGCTCGGTACCAGGTAGTCGCGCGCGCCTTCCGGGGTGGCCCGGGTGAGGATCGGGGTTTCGACGTCGAGGAAGCCGTTTTCATCCAGGAAGCGGCGGATGCTGGTGGTCATGCGCGAGCGCAGGCGCAGCTTCTCGGCCATTTCCGGACGACGCAGGTCCAGGAAACGGTAGCGCAGGCGAGTTTCTTCGCCCACGTCGGAGTATTCGTTGAGCGGGAACGGCGGGGTTTCCGACTCGTTCAGCACTTCCAGCTCATAGCCCAGCACTTCGATGCCGCCGGACGCCATGTTCTTGTTCACGGCACCGGCCGGACGCAGGCGTACCTTGCCGGTGATCTTCACGACGTATTCGCTGCGCACGCGGTCGGCGGCGGCGAAGCTTTCGGCGCGGTCCGGGTCGAACACTACCTGGGCCAGACCATCACGGTCACGGATATCGAGGAAGATTACCCCGCCGTGGTCGCGGCGACGGTGAACCCATCCGCAAAGGGTGATTTCCTGACCTTCCAGGGTCTCGTTCAGTTGGCCGCAATAGTGGCTGCGCATCATGGTCGTGGTTTCACTTCTCGTAATTCGAAATTCGGTGGCAGGCCCGCCTCGTCACCGCACATTAAAGCAGGGGACGGATAATGCAGGAGCCTGCGCGTAGAGTTCAACTCAGTCTGCTTTGTCGCCGCCGGCCAGGTTCTTCTTGGCACCGGTCTTGAAATCAGTCTCGTACCAGCCGCTGCCGCTCAGGCGGAAGCCCGGCATGGACAACATCTTCTTCAACTCAGGTGCCTGGCAGGCAGGGCAATCGACCAGCGGCGCGGCGCTGATCTTCTGAATGGCTTCCAACTGATGACCACAGGAAGCGCATTGATAGTCGTACATGGGCATGGAGATGTCTCGGCGATCAGATCGTTACAGCGCCACGCCCTGCCCTGTGCATAAAGCCCGGCATGCGCAGCAAAGCGCGGGATTATATCTGGTAAATCAATACAGCGCAGCCGGCTTTGTGCCCAGGACCCGGCCCGTCGGGCTGAAGGCCCGGCCATCGGACTACTGCGCGAGCGTATCCCCGGACGTGAGGGCGCCCCGACCTTTGAGGACGTGAACCACGCACACCACCCTCACCAGCCCACTGAAGTTCTTCACGCCTCCGTAACGCAAATGCACTTCCCGATCGACATAGGACAACAGCGCACTGACCGAACAGGTATTGAGCCTGGCGATTTCCGTCAGGATATTCCAATAGATCTGTTCAAGCCGCAGGCAGGTAGAAAACCCATTGAGCCTGACCGAACGGGACAGTGGCTTGGCCAGCCCCATATCAAAACCCTTGGTAAAAGGGTCGACCTTTATCTTGTGAAAACCACAGGCTTCCATCATTCCCTTACCCACTCCACGTGACATACACCTGACACTCCATTGCCAAACAGCAGCCAATGGGCTTCTCCCATTGGACGATGGCCTATAAAACAGCAGCCAGCGCAGAGCAGCCAGAAGACGGGGAGTTGTTAGTTGTAGGACAACGCCAGGAAGCGCAGGGAAACCAGCAGGCGGCGCCGAAAAGGCGCCGCCTGGGTTCGACAGTTACTGGTTTTCAAGCAGGGAGCGCAGCATCCACGCGGTTTTCTCATGAACCTGCATACGCTGGGTCAAGAGGTCCGCCGTCGGCTCATCACTGACTTTGTCGAGCAATGGGAAGATGCCTCGCGCGGTACGCGTGACTGCTTCCTGACCGGCCACCAACTGCTTGATCATCTCTTCGGCGCTCGGCACCCCCTCTTCTTCCTTGATGGAAGACAGGCGGGCGTAAATCGAATAGGCACCCGGCGCCGGGAAGCCCAGGGCACGGATACGCTCGGCGATGGAGTCCACTGCCAGCGCAAGCTCGTTGTACTGCTCTTCGAACATCAGATGCAGCGTACGAAACATGGGGCCTGTGACGTTCCAATGGAAATTGTGGGTCTTCAGATACAGAACATAGGTATCGGAGAGTAGGCGGGAAAGTCCGTCGACGATGGATTTACGGTCTTCTTCACTGATACCAATATCGATTGCCATGTGTTTCCCCTTCAATTGACGAGCATTCATTGATCAGGTGCAGTTCCACTCTAGCAAGAGAGTGCGCCACGTGCAGCCCGACACACTCGGGCTGCATGCGGCAAATCGCCCCGCACCGACTGCGGGATCTGACTTGGCAAGCCTATTTACCTGTAGGAAGGGTCTAGGCCACCACTGAAAAAATCCCGCACCTGTCTAGGACAAGCGTTTGACGCAGAAATGCCTTGGCCGTGGCAACACCCCGAAATGCTTGATTTGAGTAGGCACAGCCTTTGCTGTTAAATAGACGCGGTGTGGCTGCCGTTTATTCCTGCGGCACGTCACATAGGCTGATACCCGCGCACGTGCTCAACGCCTCCCATTGTTCAGAAGCGAACCGTGCCAGTCAGCTCTTCCTTGTGATCCGTCTTAACGTGAGTTAACCAAAATGTTGAAAATCGTCCACCTGCTAACGGGCGTCGCAGCCTTGCTGCTGTCCTTTATTCCGAGCCTGCAGCCTGAAAGCCTGCCCTACCTGGAACAACACGACGCCCTGTACCTGGCCTTGTTCGGCCTTCTTAACCTGACGCTCGCGCCGGTAATCCCTTACTGGAACAAAGGCACGCGTCATCAACTCCAAAACCTGGTCAGTGCGCTGCTGGTGCTGACTGTTGTCGTACAAACCCTCACCCTCCTGGCGCCCATGCCTGAAGTCGGGGGCCATCCGGCCATCCTGCTCAGCCTGGTGATCGCTGTGGTCGCCATCGTTCTTCACCTGGCCATCAGCTTCTACCGCTCGTCTCCAGCGGCCGCGTCGCAAAACTATGACATGACCAACCGGGATACCGGGACCGTCAAGTGGTTCAACACCTCCAAGGGCTTCGGCTTCATTTCCCGCGACTCGGGCGACGATATCTTCGTCCACTTCCGAGCCATTCGTGGCGAAGGCCATCGCGTCCTGGTCGAAGGCCAGCGCGTAGAGTTCTCGGTGATGAACCGTGACAAGGGCCTGCAAGCCGAAGATGTCATCGCTGCCCTGCCGCGTCGCTGATCCCAGCCCTCGCAGCAAAAAAAACCGCGATCCAGCCTTGGCTGGGTCGCGGTTTTTTTATTGCTGCGCACTCAATAGTGTGGCGGCGGCGCTTCCTCTTCGGATGACTCGAACTGCCCGCCCATTTCTTCCTGGCGCTTGAGCAATGCAGTCATTTGCAATTGCAGACGTTCGACGGCCCGCTGCTGGGTGACCAGGATGTCGTTGAGGGTCTCAATGGTGTCGTCCTGGAAGGCCAGGCGGCTTTCCAGGTCGGTGACGCGTTCTTGCAGGTCCATGGTTCAGTCCTGGGTAAAGATGAAGTCGGCAGGCAATAGCTCGCGCAATCGGCTGCGAGTCGCGGCCACCTGCTCTTCGGTGTAGGGCCGGGCCGGGTGCTTGCCCCACACCGGGGCTGGCCAGGCGGCGTCGTCGCGCTTGCGCACAATCACATGCACATGCAACTGGCTGACCACGTTACCCAGCGCGCCGATGTTCATCTTGTCGGCCGCCAGCCCGTCGTTAAGCAGCTGCGCCAGGGCCGTCGTTTCTTGCCACAAGGTTTGTTGATCTGCGACATCCAGTTGAAACACTTCGCTGATACCTTCGATGCGCGGCACCAGGATGAACCAGGGGTAATTGGCGTCATTGGACAGCAGCAGGCGACAGAGCGGGAAGTCCCCAATGGCCAAGGTATCTTGTTGCAGGCGTTGATCTAAGGCGAACACGTGGCACTCCGTTCGGCAGGTCGGTAACAGGTGCCCAGCATACCTTCGAATGCCCAAGGCTTCACGGGCAATGCTGGCAGCCTTGAGGCAACCAGGCAAAAAAATGCACCCTTTAGAGGCAATAGCACAGGTGAGCAACGCTAGGCCGGGCCTCAACGGGATGCACCAAAATGACCCACCTGTGCCTCAAAGGGATCCGCCGATTACCCACTGATAAGGGTCAACCGGTAACGTTTTACCCAGGTACAGGATTCAGGTACCACCGAACCGGGGTAACACCCTGGCGTCAAGCCCAACCGAAATGGCGTAAAACCCCCGTGCTTATGCGGTTTTTACAGGTTCATCACACTTTTCACGAAAAAATGACATTCGGTAAGTGGTTTGAGCACGCTTGTTGCATTCACCCCCATATCGTCGGCAACGACACCCGTTTGGACACAGGTGTTTCGCGATAAAAATAGTGGCGTTTCAATGTGTATCAGGGATGTGTTCAAACTTTGAAAGAAGTCTGAAAACAGCATTGAAGTTGTCAGCCTGGATACATTTCAGGCTGTGAATTTGCGACATGGATCTAGCGATTTACGACAGCCTCGTAAAGAAGCTGAAAGGATAATTGAGTAAGTATCGTCAATAGGGTCTGCGTGAGATAACTTTGCGCCGACACAAAAAGAAAGAGCCGCCCAGATAAAAATACAGGTGGGACGGCAGTACTCTTCCTAAAACCAAAGGAGCAAATCACGATGCGCGTGATGAAGTGGAGCATGATCGCCCTGGCTGTTTCAGCAGGCACCTCGCAGTTCGCAATGGCGTCCGCCCAGGACGATTCCAAGGGCTTTGTTGAAGACAGTACGTTCAGCATCAATACTCGCGCGCTGTACTTCAGCCGTGACTTCCGTAACAACCCGTCGGGCCCAGGCTCCAAGAGCCGTGCTGAAGAAACCGGCCTGGGCTTCAATGCCCTGTACGAATCGGGCTTCACCCAAGGCACCATTGGTGTCGGTGTCGACGTGATCGGCCTGATGGGCGTCAAGCTCGACAGCGGCAAGGGTCGCGCCGGCACCGGCCTGTTCCCAACCGGTTCCGACGGTCGCTCGCAAGATGACTATTCCAAAGGCGGCGGCGCGGTGAAGTTCCGCATCTCCAACACTGTGCTGAAAGTCGGTGACCAATACACCACAGCCCCAGTGTTTGCCTCCGACGACAGCCGCCTGCTGCCAGAGCTGCCGCAAGGTATCTCCATCACCAGCAACGAAATCAAGGGCCTGAAGCTTGAAGGCGGTCACTTCACTTCCAGCGTCGCGCAGAACCAGACCTACCACGACAGCCTGGGCCTGACCAAAACCGACTTCGTCGGCGGTGTGTATGCCTTCACTCCAGAAGTCACCGGCAGCCTGTACTACGCGAAAACCGAAGATTACTTCCGCAAGTACTACAGCAACCTGAACTGGACCCACGCCCTGAGCGATGATCAGTCGTTCGCCCTGGACTTCAACATCTACGACACCAAGAGCGACGGCGCCGGCCTGCAACGCGCAGAGAAAGATGGCGTGACCAAGCTCGACAACCGCGCCTTCAGCTTGCAGGGCGCGTACACCATCGGTGCTCACACCTTCACCCTGGCAGCCCAGAAAGTCACCGGTGACGGCGACTACGGTTACGGCGTAGACGGCGGCGGCACTGTGTTCCTGGCCAACTCCATCGCCCGTTCCGACTTCAACGCCGAAGGCGAAAAGTCCTACCAGGCGCGTTATGACATCAACATGGCAACCTTCGGCATTCCGGGCCTGAGCTTCATGACCCGTTATGTAACCGGTAGCGGCGCCAATACGGGCACCACCTCGAATGGCAAAGAGTGGGAACGCGACATCGAAGCCAAGTACGTGATCCAGAGCGGCCCGGCAAAAGACCTGAGCCTGCGCCTGCGTCAAGCAACTTACCGTTCCGGTGATGGCGTGTACTACGGTTCGCCGTCGATCGACGAGCTGCGTCTGATCGCCAACTACCCGCTGAACATCTTGTAATTGCCGGTTCAATTACAACGATGACTTGAGGCTTCGGCCTTAAACAAAAAGCCGCTCCTCTGTTTAAACAGGGAGCGGCTTTTTTATTGCAGTTTTATTTCAACCAACAAAACAACTAGCAAGCTAAGTAACTAGTTTTTCAAAGCTGACCTTTCGGCCAACTTCGATAGCATCACGCCAAGTTACTTCGGCGCACTTTCCTGCATCACCCGAATAACCCGTTGCGGAAACGGAATATCAATCCCGGCCGCTTTCAAACGGTCACGCGCCAGTTCATTGAGCATAAACATCACGTCCCAATAATCCGGTGTGTTGGTCCAGCAACGCAGGGAGACGGTGATGGAACTGTCGCCCAAGGTCGACACCACCGCCACGGCGGCAGGGTCCTTCAGTACACGCGGGTCTTCAGCCAAAGCCAGCAGCACTTCACGGGCCTTCTGCAGGTCCGCCTCATAGTCCACACCCACGTCAAACACAACCTTGCGGGTCGGCTGGCGGTTGGTGTTGGTGATAAGGCCGTTGGACAGGCTGCCGTTGGGAATGATCACCGTCTTGTTGTCGCCGGTGCGCAGCACCGTGTGGAAGATCTGGATGCTGTCGACGGTACCCGAGGTACCCTGGGCTTCGATCCAGTCACCGATACGGAACGGGCGGAACAACAGAATCAACACGCCGCCGGCAAAGTTCGCCAGGCTGCCTTGCAAGGCCAGGCCGATTGCCAGGGTAGCGGCACCGATCGCCGCAACGAACGAGGTGGTGGCCACACCAATCATCGAGGCCACGTTGACCACCAGCATGACTTTGAGCGCGATGTTCGCAAGGCTGGTGATGAAGTGTTGCAGTGCCAAGTCAGCGTTACGCATGGCCAGCAGACGGCCCACGCGGTGAGTCAAGACGTTGATCAGCCACCAGCCGATGGCCAGGGTGACCAACGCCAGCAATACGCGGCTGCCGTATTCCATGATCATGGGGAGCCAAGACTGGGAGGTCTTGATCAGGTGATCCATTTCAGCGTTCAAATCCATCTACTTTCTCCTGTTGTGCGGCGATAAGGCTGTATTGACTGCCTGAAAACGCAATTGAGCCCCGAAGGGCTCAATTGTAGGCACTGATGCTGGGGCGTGGGACGCCAAAAGTGCCCACAGGTTCCCCAAAGTGCCATCAGTCGCGGAAGTTATTGAACTGCAGCGGCATGTCAAATGTCTTGGCGCGCAGGGCCGCAATGGCCTCTTGCAGGTCGTCACGCTTCTTGCCGGTGACACGAACCTGCTCGCCCTGGATGGCGGCCTGGACCTTGAGCTTGGCGTCCTTGATGTGCGCCACGATCTTCTTGGCCAGCTCTTTGTCGATGCCTTCCTTGAGCACGGCTTCCTGCTTCATCAGTTTGCCTGAGGCGTAGGCGTCCTTGACTTCCAGGCACTGCACGTCGATCTTGCGCTTGACCAGGGCCAGCTTGAGGATCTCGATCATCGCTTCCAGCTGGAAATCGGCTTCAGCGGTCAGGTTGACGGTCAGTTCCTTTTCCTTGAATTCGAAGCTGCCCTTGCCTTTCAAGTCATAGCGACGGTCCAGTTCCTTGACGGCGTTCTCGACGGCGTTGGTGACTTCGTGTTTGTCCAGTTCAGATACCACGTCGAACGAAGGCATGTGATTTCTCCAATATAAGGGGCGGGCTCAGTAGAGATGGAGCGCGCCCGAGCTAAAATGCCGGGGCATTATAGCGGTTCTTTCGCGCCGTTCACCGCTGGCGACCTTATGGAGTACACACTGATGTCGACCCCGTGGCATATTCTTGGCGCCGGCAGCCTGGGCACCCTCTGGGCCACGCGGCTGGCACGTGCGGGGGTGCCCGTCAGGCTGATCCTGCGTAACCAGGCGCGCCTGGCCAGCTATCGCGCAGGCAAAGGGCTGACCCTGGTGGAGCACGGCGTGGAACAGACTTATCCGGTCATCGGCGAAACGCCTGGCAGCCCGGAGCCGATTCATCGCCTGCTGGTCGCGTGCAAAGCCTACGACGCTCAAAGCGCCATCGCACAGTTGCAGCATCGACTGGCGCCGGACGCCGAATTGATCCTGCTGCAAAACGGCCTCGGCAGCCAGGACGCCGTGGCTGCGCAATGGCCGTCGGCGCGCTGCATCTTTGCCTCCAGCACCGAGGGCGCATTTCGCGATGGCGATTGGCGGGTGGTATTTGCCGGCCATGGCTACACCTGGCTGGGGGACGCGAGCCATCCCACCCCGCCGCTGTGGCTGGATGATTTGCAAGCGGCAGGCATCCCCCATGAATGGGCCACCGATATCCTGACGCGCCTGTGGCGCAAGCTCGCGCTCAATTGCGCCATCAACCCACTGACCGTGTTGTACCACTGCCGCAACGGCGGTTTGAGCGTCCACCACTGCGAGGTCGCCACGCTCTGCGCCGAACTGGCCGAACTGCTGGAGCGCTGTGGCCAGCCTGCGGCTGCACAGGACTTGCACAGCGAAGTCGAGCGGGTGATCCAGGCCACCGCCGCCAACTATTCCTCCATGTACCAGGACGTCGCCAACGCCCGACGCACCGAGATCAGTTACCTGCTGGGCTACGCTTGCCAGGCCGCGGCCCGCCATCAGTTGGCAGCGCCGCACCTGCAACAGCTACACACGCGGTTGGTGGCGCATCTGCTTGCACGCGGATTGGCCAGCGACTGAGGCACGCGCTACCCTGCCTACCTGTCTATCACCTGGGAAACCCCTGATGCCATTGCGCCAGCGTCTTGAAAATCTACCGGTAGGGCAGAAACTGCTGGCGGCCCTGCTGGTGTTGTTGACCACCGTATTGCTGGTGGCCAACCTGACGTTTATCAGCGCCGCCTACTGGATCTCCCAGGAAAGCATGGCCCCCCAGGCCTTGCAGTCCATTGGTCGACTGGTGTCCAACCCCGCGCTTGCCGCCGAGGCTCTTGAGTCTCCGACCAAGGCCGAGGCGCTGCTCAATGAGCTGACCAGCTATTCACCGTTGCGCGCCGCCGCTTTGTACGATGGCGAAGGCAACCGCCTGGCGCAGATGCAGCACGGCGACCGCCTGCACCTGCCGGACCACTACCGGCATATCGAAGCGTGGCGCCTCACTGAATTTCGAAGTAACCAGGTCATCACCCTGCCCCGTGGTACTCAGCCTTCGGGGCATTTGTTGCTGGTGGCCAGCAGTGAGCTGCCGGTGGCGTTCTATACCGGCACGCTGACCGCCAGCCTGGGCATCCTGATTTTCAGTGTGTTGTTGTGGCTGGTCATCGCCCGGCAGATCAAACGCCTGATCACACGGCCAATTCATGAACTTGAAGAACTGTCCCGCCAGGTGACCCGCGAGGAGAACTACGCTTTACGCGCCGGGCGTGGCAACCGTGATGAAATCGGCAGCCTGGCCGAAGCGTTCAACACCATGTTGTCGCGCATCGAAGCCCGCGAGCAGCAACTCAAACGCGCGCGCGACGACTCCCAGGCCGCGTATGACCAGGCCCAGGGTTTGGCCGAAGAAACCCGGCATACCAACCGCAAGCTGGAACTGGAGGTCCAGGTACGCAGCAAGATCGAGAAAAAGCTCACGGGCTTCCAGAACTACCTGAACAGCATCATTGACTCGATGCCCTCGGCGCTGATCGCCCTGGACGAACAACTCTATGTCACCCAGTGGAACCAGGAAGCTACCGCCCTCTCCGGTACGCGTCTGGACGAAGCCCTGAACCAGCCGGTGTTCCTGGCCTTCCAGCCGCTCAAGCCGTACCTGCCACAGATCAAGGCCACCGTGGAGCAGCACACAGTGGAGCGGATAGAACGGGTCACCTGGATCAAGGACGACGAGCCCAAGCATTATGCGCTGACGTTCTACCCGTTGATGGGCGGCGCCGGGCGCGGTGTGGTGATCCGAATCGACGACATCACCCAGCGCCTGTCCCTGGAAGAAATGATGGTGCAATCGGAAAAAATGCTCTCCGTGGGCGGCCTGGCCGCAGGTATGGCCCATGAGATCAACAACCCGTTGGGCGCGATCCTGCATAACGTGCAGAACATTCGGCGGCGCCTGTCCCCCGAGCTGCCCAAGAACCTTGAACTTGCCGAACAGGTGGGCATCGAGCTGGAGACGGTCAACCGATACCTGCAAGGCCGCGAAGTCCCGCAACTGCTCGACGGCATTCAGCAGGCCGGGGCGCGTGCCGCGAAAATCGTTACCCACATGCTCAGCTTCAGCCGCCGCAGCAATCGCCAGATGGCGCCCTGTGATTTGCCAGCGCTGATCGACCAGGCCGTGGACATCGCCGGTAACGACTTTGACCTGACCATCGGTTTCGATTTCAAGGGCCAGGCGATCATCCGCCAGTTCGATCCGCAACTGGGCCCGGTGCCCGGCACCGCCAACGAGCTGGAGCAAGTGCTGCTCAACTTGCTGAAAAACGCTGCCCAGGCGATTCACCTGCGCGAGGACGACAGCGAGCCGGGGCGCATCATCCTGCGCACCCGCCTCAACCCGCCGTGGGCGGAAATCCAGGTGGAAGACAACGGCATCGGCATGAGCGAAAACGTGCGCAAACGCACGTTCGAACCGTTCTTTACCACCAAGGAAATCGGCCAAGGTACCGGGCTTGGGCTGTCAGTGTCGTATTTCATCATCACCAACAACCACAAGGGCCAGATGGAAGTGCATTCCACCCTGGGCCAGGGCACCTGCTTTACCTTGCGCCTGCCTTTGGCCGGCAGCCAATTGCCCCCCACTGAACTTACCCAACTGGAGCACTGACCATGGGCTTTCGCCTGTCGAAGATCTACACCCGTACCGGCGACAAAGGCGAGACCGGCCTCGGCGACGGCCGCCGCGTGCCCAAGGACCATCCACGCGTGGAAGCGATTGGCGAGGTGGATACGCTGAACAGCCAACTTGGCCTGCTGCTGGCCAACCTTGAAGAACAAAGTGGCAAGCACCCGGCGTTGAAGGACGTGATTGAAGTGCTCACGCCTTGCCAGCACCGTCTGTTTGACTTGGGCGGTGAACTGGCAATGCCGGTATACAAGGCGCTGAATGCGGCGGAAGTGGATCGGCTGGAAGCAGCGATTGATCGCTGGAACGAGGAAGTCGGGCCGCTTGAGAATTTCATCCTGCCCGGCGGCTCAGCCTTGATTGCCCAGGCCCATGTGTGCCGCAGCCTGGCGCGCAGCGCCGAGCGCCGCTGTCAGCACTTGAATGCGGTGGAGCCACTGGAGGGTGTGGGGTTGGCGTACATCAATCGGTTGTCGGATTTGCTGTTTGTGGCGGCCAGGGTGATTGCCAAGCGCCAAGGCGTTGCGGAAGTGTTGTGGCAGGCGGCGGCCAAGCCACACTGACCTGATCGCTCCCACGCTCTGCGTGGGAATGTATCAAGGGACGCTCCGCGTCCAAAACATGACGCAGAGCGTCACAGGAGGCATTCCCACGCAGAGCGTGGGAATGATCATCACACCTGCGGCCAGAACGCTCGAATACCTGCCACACCTTGCGCACCAGCCTCCCAGGCCTGCTCCCGCTGCGCCGGCCCAACCCCGCCCAACAGAAACACCGGCTTGCTGAACCCGGCGATCAACTGCTGCGCCTGCTCCCACCCCAACGGCTGGGCATCCGGATGGGTCTGGGTCGGCTGCACCGGCGACAGGGTGACGAAATCCACGTCCATCATTTCTGCCAGGGCCAGCTCTTCCGCGTTGTGGCACGAAGCCGCCAGCCAACGGTCTTTGGGCAGTGGGCGGCCCTTACTGGCGTATTTGCGCAACTGCGCCGAGGTCATGTGCCAGCCGGCAGCTGGGAAATCCCCCAGCCACTCGAACGGCCCCTTGAGCATCAATTGCGCCTTGCCGGCACACAGGCCCACCGCATCTACCGCCAGGTCACGGTATTTGGGGTCATAGCCGTTGGGCGCACGCAGTTGAACCAGCTTGATGCCACCGGCAATAGCCTTCTGGATACCGCGCAACAGCGTCGGAGTTTCCAGCTCGCCAGGGGTGATCAGATATTCGGCGGGCAAGCGTGCCGCGGCGACAATCGGCGCATTCGCCGCCGGAAATTCATAGTTGACCAGGTCCCGCGGTGCCACCCACGCCAACGGCTGCCCTTCAGCGCCATGGGGCTCGCCGGTAAAGGCCGAGACTTCCCAGACATCCAGCAATACCTGCTTGTCCGGATAGTCATGTTGCACCTTGATCAGCGGCCGCGCCGTGGTGACCTGGATGCCCAGCTCTTCCTGCAATTCACGGGACAAAGCCGTGGCAACCGACTCATCAGCCTCCACCTTGCCGCCGGGAAACTCCCAGAGCCCGCCTTGATGCTGAGTATCGGCACGGCGCGCCAGCAGGATCCTGCCATCGACACCGCGGATCACCGCTGCTGCTACATGCACTCGTTTCACGCCACTGCTTCCTCTCGTCCTAGCCCTTTGTAGGAGCGAGCTTGCTCGCGAAGAACGTCAACGATAACGCGTGCATCCAGGATAACCGCGATGGCATTGAGTTTTTCGCGAGCAAGCTCGCTCCTACAGGGGGAGGGTCATTTTCAGGTACGGTATTCCGCGTTGATCTTCACGTACTCGTGGGACAGGTCGGTGGTCCAGATGGTTTCGCTGCAGTCACCACGACCCAGTTCGATACGGATGGTGATTTCTTCCTGCTGCATCACCGCCGAGCCCTGGGCTTCGGTGTAAGTTTCGGCGCGGGCGCCACGGCTGGCGATGCACACGTCACCCAGGAACACGTCGATCTTGCTCACGTCCAGGTCCGGCACGCCAGCACGGCCGACAGCCGCGAGGATACGGCCCCAGTTCGGGTCCGAAGCAAACAGCGCGGTTTTGATCAGCGGCGAGTGCGCCACGGTATAGCCCACATCCAGGCATTCCTGATGGTTGCCGCCACCGTTGACTTCAACAGTGACGAACTTGGTCGCGCCCTCGCCGTCACGCACGATGGCCTGGGCCACGTCCATGCACACTTCAAACACCGCCTGTTTCAACGCCGCGAACAATGGACCTTCGGTGGATGTGATTTCCGGCAGGTTGGCCTGGCCGGTGGCGATCAGCATGCAGCAGTCGTTGGTGGAGGTGTCACCGTCGATGGTGATGCGGTTGAACGACTTGTTGGCGCCGTCCAGCATCAGGCGTTGCAGCACATCACGGGAAACTTTGGCGTCGGTGGCGATATAGCCGAGCATGGTGGCCATGTTCGGGCGGATCATGCCTGCGCCTTTGCTGATACCGGTGACGGTGATGGTCACGCCCTCATACACGAACTGGCGGCTCGCGCCTTTGGGCAAGGTGTCGGTGGTCATGATGCCAGTGGCCGCAGCCGCCCAGTTATCCACAGACAGATCATCGAGCGCGGCTTGCAGGGCGCCTTCGATTTTTTCCACCGGCAGCGGCTCACCGATCACACCGGTGGAGTACGGCAACACCTGGCTGGCATCGACGCCGGTCAACTGGGCCAGCTTGGCGCACGTGCGCGCCGCCGCCACCAGGCCGGGCTCGCCGGTGCCCGCGTTGGCGTTGCCGGTATTGGTCAGCAGGTAGCGAATCGACCCGGCCACCCGTTGCTTGGCCAGAATCACCGGCGCAGCGCAGAAGGCATTGAGGGTGAACACGCCCGCCACGGTCGAGCCTTCCGCACAACGCATCACCACCACATCCTTGCGCCCCGGGCGCTTGATGCCCGCCGAAGCGATACCGAGTTCAAAACCGGCAACCGGGTGCAACGTGGGCAAAGGACCAAGACCAACAGCCATGAATGCGCTCCTTAAAAATAGGTGATGTCTGTGCCGTCGCTATCGACGGTGGGAATTAATGGCAAAACGCCGCGACGGCAAAGGCCGGTCGCGGCGCGGGGTGTTGCAGCGTCAGGCGAAAATCTTATTCGATCTGGCCGTGGCAGTGTTTGAATTTCTTGCCCGAACCGCAGTAGCACAGCTCGTTGCGGCCCAGCTTCTGGTCATTGCGAACCGGGGTCTGGGCCAGGGCCACATCGACCTCTTCACCCAGTGCTTCAGGCTCATCCAGGCCCGGCGCTTCGTCGTGCTGGAACTGCATGCGCGCCGCCAGTGCTTCGGCTTCCTGACGCAGGCGTGCTTCTTCCTCGATCGGGTCTTCGCGGCGCACCTGAACGTGGGACAGCACGCGGATCGAATCGCGCTTGATCGAATCCAGCAATTCGGAGAACAGCGTGAACGACTCGCGCTTGTACTCCTGCTTCGGGTTCTTCTGGGCGTAGCCACGCAGGTGGATACCGTGGCGCAGGTGGTCCATGGTCGACAGGTGGTCTTTCCACAGGTCATCCAGCACGCGCAATACGATCTGTTTCTCGAAGGTGCGCAGAGCTTCGGCACTCGCCTGCTCTTCTTTCTCGTTGTACGCCGCCAGCAACTCGGCCATCAGTTTTTCGCGCAGGGTTTCTTCATACAGGTGGTCGTCTTCGTCCAGCCATTGCTGAACCGGCAAGTCCACACCGAAGTCGCTCTTCAATGCCGCTTCCAGGCCGGCAACATCCCACTGCTCAGGCAGCGACTGTGGCGGAATATGGGCGCTGACAGTGGCGTTGAGCACGTCCTGACGGAAATCAGCGATGGTCTCGCCAATGTTGTCGGCGGCCAGCAACGTGTTACGCATGTGATAGATCACTTTACGCTGTTCGTTGTTGACGTCGTCGAACTCGAGCAGTTGCTTGCGAATATCGAAGTTGCGGCCTTCTACTTTGCGCTGGGCCTTCTCGATGGCGTTGGTCACCATGCGGTGCTCGATCGCTTCACCGGACTGCATGCCCAGGGCTTTCATGAAGTTCTTCACCCGGTCCGATGCGAAGATACGCATCAGGCTGTCTTCCAACGACAGGTAGAAACGGCTGGAACCGGCATCACCCTGGCGGCCGGCACGGCCACGCAGCTGGTTGTCGATACGACGCGATTCGTGACGCTCGGACGCGATCACCTGCAAGCCACCGGATTCCAGCACAGCCTGGTGACGCTTCTGCCAGTCGGCCTTGATCTGGGCGATCTGCTCAGGCGTTGGGTTGTCGAGCGAGGCCACTTCCACTTCCCAGTTGCCGCCCAACAGGATGTCGGTACCACGACCGGCCATGTTGGTGGCGATGGTCAATGCGCCTGGGCGACCGGCCTGGGCAATGATCTCGGCTTCTTTTTCGTGGAACTTGGCGTTCAGTACCTTGTGCTCGATGCCTTCCTTGTTGAGCAGGTTGGACACGTGCTCGGAGGTCTCGATGGTGGCGGTACCCACCAGGATCGGACGGCCCTTGGCCATGCCGTCCTTGATGTCGTTGATGATCGCCGCGTATTTCTCTTCGGCGGTCAGGAACACCAGGTCGTTGTAGTCTTTACGCGCCAACGGTTTGTTCGGCGGAATGACCATCACGGCCAGGTTGTAGATCTGGTGGAATTCGAACGCTTCGGTGTCGGCCGTACCGGTCATGCCGGACAGCTTGTTGTACAGACGGAAGTAGTTCTGGAAGGTGGTGGACGCCAACGTCTGGCTTTCGGCCTGGATGTTGAGGTGTTCCTTGGCTTCGATGGCCTGGTGCAGGCCTTCGGACAGACGACGACCGGGCATGGTACGACCGGTGTGCTCGTCAACCAGTACCACCTGGCCGTCCTGCACGATGTATTCGACGTTGCGATGGAACAGCTTGTGGGCGCGCAGGCCAGCGTACACGTGGGTCAACAGGCCCAGGTTGTGCGCCGAGTACAGGCTTTCGCCTTCGGCCAGTTCGCCGATCTGGGTCAGCATTTCTTCGACAAACTGGTGACCGGCTTCGTTGAGTTCGACCTGGCGGGTCTTCTCGTCGATGGTGAAGTGACCTTCTTTGGTCACCACGCCTTCCACTTCCTCGATGTGCTGCTCAAGACGCGGGATCAACTTGTTGATCTCGGTGTACAGGCGCGAGCTGTCTTCGGCCTGGCCGGAGATGATCAGCGGGGTACGGGCTTCGTCGATGAGGATGGAGTCGACTTCGTCGA
Source organism: Pseudomonas sp. PA-7-1E (assembly GCF_021605325.1). Classification (NCBI taxonomy): domain Bacteria; kingdom Pseudomonadati; phylum Pseudomonadota; class Gammaproteobacteria; order Pseudomonadales; family Pseudomonadaceae; genus Pseudomonas; species Pseudomonas sp. PA-7-1E. The sequence continues at coordinate 14,376 of NZ_WKFA01000034.1, read as the reverse complement.
TCACGGCAAAGTTGAGTTCACGCTGGAATTTTTCATCCATGCTGAACGCCATGTTGTCGCGCAGGTAATCGAAACCGAATTCGTTGTTGGTACCGTAGGTGATGTCGCAGGCGTACGCGGCGCGCTTCTCTTCCGGCGGCTGGAACGGCGTTACCACGCCGACGGTCAGGCCGAGGAATTCATACAACGGGCGCATCCAGTTGGCGTCCCGGCGAGCCAGGTAGTCGTTCACCGTCACAACGTGCACGCCCTTGCCGGACAGTGCGTTGAGGTAAACGCCCAGGGTTGCCACCAGGGTCTTGCCTTCACCGGTGCGCATTTCGGCAATCATGCCTTCATGCAAGGTCATGCCGCCGATCAACTGGACGTCGAAGTGGCGCATGCCCATGACGCGCTTACCGGCTTCACGGGCAACCGCGAAGGCTTCGGGCAGCAGCTTGTCGAGGGTTTCACCTTTGGCTATGCGGGCCTTGAACTCTTGGGTCTTGGCGCGCAATTGCTCGTCCGACAGAGCAACCATCTGCTCTTCGAAGGCATTGACCAGCTGCACCGTCTTGAGCATGCGTTTGACTTCGCGCTCATTCTTGCTTCCAAAAAGTTTCTTTAACAAAGGCGCAAACATATCGGCAGGTTCTTCCACACATAGGGATGGAGGGCGCACCGTGAGTGGCCCGAGCAGCCCTCACGGCCGCATTGCGAACGCGCATTCTACCCGGAATCGTGGGTGAGGAAAGTGGCGTTGTTCCCTGAGACAGGCACGGCATAGTGAGAGGGCATGTTTAAAATAAGGGCTTTTGCTGGAACTTCAACCCACCAGGCGCAGAAGTTACTTATTGATTTGACGGAGAAAGCCCTGCCGACGCAGAGCCTCAGGGCATACAGGCGCTTTCTGCTAAGATAGCCGCTCTGTTACCTAAGGTGTCTAAACATGGCATTTCGCCCTCTCACAGCCCGCGCGCCCGGCGCGTTGCTCCGCGAAGCCAAACCGCTGAAAGCTATCTTCGGCCAGGCGCAACGCTTGGGCCATCTGCAACGCCTGCTGGAACGCCAACTGCAGCCGGCCGCCCGGGAACATTGTCACGTCGCCTCCTGGCGTGAAGGCAACCTGCTATTAATTGTCACCGATGGGCATTGGGCGACCCGCTTGCGCTACCAACAGAAGCGCTTGCAGCGCCAGTTGATGGCGTTCGACGAATTTGCCAATTTGACGCGCATTCAGTTCAAGGTACAGCCACCCACCGTGCCGCAAGGCGCAGTGGGGCATACCATGGACCTGTCGGAAACGGCCGCCGAAACCCTTCAGGCCACTGCTGAAGGGATCAACGACCCGGGGTTGCGCGCTGCCCTGGAACGGCTGGCCGCCCATGCCCGGCCCAAAGCCTGAAGCGCTATTTGCGTTTGCTGCCGCCCAGCAACGAACCCAGCAACCCCCGCACCAACTGGCGCCCCATCTGATTGGCGGCCTGCTGCATGGCTGATTTCAACGCCTTGCCCGCCGTGGTCCCCAGGAATGCACCCGCCTTGTCGGTGAAGCTCGGCTCTTCGGCGGCCGGAGCAGCCTGCTCGGCAGGCCCAAGCTCCTTGCGGGCCATCAGCACCTCATAGGCAGACTCACGATCCACTGGTTTGTCATAGCGCCCCAACAGCGGCGAACTGGCAACCAACGCTTTACGTTCGGCTTCGGTGAGCGGCCCGATCCGCGATTGCGGGGGAGCAACCAGTACGCGCTGGACGACTTCCGGCGTGCCCTTTTCCTGCAAGGTTCCCACCAATGCCTCACCGGTGCCCAATTCTGTAAGCACCGACAAAGTATCGAACGTCGGGTTGGGCCGAAAACCGTCCGCCACCGCTCGCAGGGATTTCTGCTCTTTGGCGGTGAATGCGCGCAAACCGTGCTGGATGCGCAGGCCCAGTTGCGCCAGTACCGTATCCGGCAGGTCGCCCGGCGACTGGGTGACGAAGTACACGCCAACCCCTTTGGAACGGATCAGGCGCACCACTTGCTCCAGACGCTCCTGCAAGGCTTTTGGCGTATCGGCGAACAACAAGTGCGCTTCATCGAAAAACAACGCCAGCAACGGTTTGTCGGCATCGCCGCGTTCCGGCAATTGTTCGAACAACTCTGCCAGCAGCCATAACAGGAAGGTCGCGTAGACCTTCGGCGCTTCATGCACCAGGCGGCTGGCGTCCAGCAGGTGGATGCGACCACGCCCATCACTGGCGGGCTGCAAAATATCCTCCAGTTGCAGGGCCGGCTCGCCAAACAAGGCTTCGGCGCCCTGCTGCTCCAGCACCGCCAGGCGTCGTAACAAGGCCTGGCTGGAACCGGTGGTCATCAAGGCGGCGTCTTCGCCCAGCAGTTCCGGGTGATAGCGCAGGTGATTGAGCAGTGCCTTGAGGTCCTTGAGGTCCAGCAGCAACAGGCCTTCGCGGTCGGCCACTTTGAACGCCGCATAGAGCGCCGACTGCTGGCTGTCGGTGAGTTCCAACAGGCTGCCGAGCAAGAGCGGGCCCATTTCACTGATGGTGGTGCGCAACGGATGACCGGATTGGCCGTGGATATCCCACAGGGTGACCGGGTACGCCTGGGCCGTGTAATCAAGGAAGGGCATACCGGCGATGCGCTCGGCCACTTTGCCCTGGGGGTTGGCGGCGGCGCCCAGGCCGCAGAGGTCGCCTTTGATGTCGGCAGCGAACACCGCCACGCCCGCATCACTGAAGGCTTCCGCCAGGCGCTGCAAGGTGACGGTCTTGCCGGTGCCGGTGGCGCCGGCGATCAACCCATGACGGTTGGCCAGGCGCATGGACTGGGCGATGGGCTGGCCGTCAGGGCCTGCACCGATAAGCAGTTGTGTGGAGTCAGGCATTTCGTCACCTATGGTTAATCTTTAGTGCCGCGAGGTCGATATAGACGGATGTAAGCCCGACAAAGACTAAAAAACGGTCAGATAATTCCGATACGGACCAACGGAGCTATCACCAGAAATACCACACCTTTTTTAACGCTGCCATTTCGCGCCTCCCGCATTGGATGCGCCTCGGATATTAAGACCTTAGCGGACCCTTCAAGCCATGAACAAAAATCTGCGCTTCAGCCACAAGATCCTGCTTGCAGCCTCCCTTATCGTCATCGCCGCCTTTGCGTTGTTTACCCTCTACAACGACTATCTGCAGCGCAACGCGATTCGCGACGACCTCAACAACTACCTGCACGAGATGGGCGACGTTACCGCCAGCAACATCCAGACCTGGCTCACCGGACGTATCGCCCTGGTGGAAAACGCCGCACAGAACATCGCCATCAACCCTGAAAAAACCGTCGTCGCCAGCCTGCTGGAGCAGAAAGCGCTGACTTCGTCATTCATGGCGACCTACGTCGGTGACAGCCAGGGCACGTTCACCATCCGCCCTGACACCAAGATGCCCGACGGCTTCGACCCGCGTGTTCGCCCCTGGTACAAGGGCGCCCAGGCCAGTAATGGCTCGACCCTGACCGAACCCTATATCGACGCGGCGACCGGGCAACTGATCATCTCCGTTGCCACGCCCAGTACCAAGGGCGGCCAGAGCATCGGCGTAGTCGGCGGCGACCTGAGCCTGCAGACCCTGGTGGACAACATCGGCGCGCTGGATTTTGGCGGCATGGGCTATGCGTTCCTGGTCAGCGCCGACGGCAAAGTGCTGGTGCACCCCGATAAAGCCTTGGTGATGAAGACCCTGTCGGACGTTTATCCAAAAGACACGCCGAAGATCAGCGGCGACTTCAGCGAAGTGCAAGCCAATGGCAAGACCAATATCGTGACGTTCACACCGATCAAGGGCCTGCCATCGGTGAACTGGTACCTGGGCGTTTCGGTGGACAAGGACAAGTCTTTCGCCATGCTCAGTGAGTTCCGCACCTCGGCGGTGATCGCCACGATCATCGCGGTGGTGATCATCATCGCCCTGCTCGGCATGCTGATCCGCGTCTTGCTGCAACCTTTGCACCTGATGACCCGCGCCATGCAAGACATTGCCGACGGTGAAGGCGACCTGACCCGCCGCCTGACCATCCAGAACAATGATGAATTCGGCACCCTGGGCAATGCTTTCAACCGCTTCGTCGAGCGCATTCATACCTCGATTCGCGAAGTGTCTTCAGCCACCGAGCACGTCAATGAAGTGGCCCTGCGGGTGGTCAGCGCCTCCAACTCGTCGATGGTCAACTCTGACGAACAGGCCAACCGCACCAACAGCGTCGCTGCCGCCATCAATCAACTGGGGGCCGCAGCCCAGGAGATCGCACGCAACGCCGCCCAAGCCTCCAGTCAGGCCAGCGATGCCAGACACTTGGCCGAAGACGGCCAGCAGGTGGTTGAACGCAATATCAAGGCGATGACGCAGTTATCCAGCATGATCAGCACCTCAAGCACCAATATTGAAGCACTTAACAGCAAAACGGTGAATATCGGCCAGATTCTTGAGGTGATCACCAGCATTTCCCAGCAAACCAATCTGCTGGCGCTCAATGCGGCGATCGAAGCGGCGCGCGCGGGGGAAGCCGGGCGTGGATTTGCGGTCGTGGCCGATGAAGTGCGCAACCTCGCTCATCGCACTCAGGAGTCGGCGCAACAGGTGCAGACGATGATCGAAGAGCTACAGGTGGGTGCCCGGGACTCGGTGACTACCATGAGCGAAAGCCAACGCCACAGCCTGGACAGCGTGGAAATCGCCAACCTGGCCGGCGAGCGCCTGAACAGCGTGACCCAGCGTATTGGCGAGATCGACGGCATGAACCAGTCGGTCGCCACCGCAACGGAAGAACAGACCTCGGTGGTGGAGTCGATCAATATGGACATCACCGAGATCAACACCCTCAACCAGGAAGGGGTGGAAAACCTGCAATCGACCCTGCGCGCCTGCTCGGACCTGGAACAACAGGCCTCGCGCTTGAAGCAATTGGTGGGCAGCTTCCGGATCTGAGGTGCCCCCCACCTTAATCCACCTGTAGGAGCGAGCTTGCTCGCGAAAAACGTCAACGATAACGCGGGCTGCCTGAAGAAACGCGGAGTCTGTGAGTTTTTCGCGAGCAAGCTCGCTCCTACAGCGTGCGTTTGTCCACTCCCGCCACCGTCATGCTGCGAATCTAAACCGAACATCTATCCTTACCTCAGGTCCATCTAGGGAGAGCAATGGATCGGAGGGATGTTCATCGTGCATATCGCTGACATAACCATGTTCTACGCCCCGGCCAGCGGTGGCGTACGCACTTACCTTGACGCCAAGCACCGGCGTCTGGCGCTCAAGCCGGGCATTCGCCATAGCCTGTTGATTCCTGGCGCACACTTGAGCGAGCAGGACGGCATCTTCAAAGTACCGGCGCCCGCCCTGCCCTTCGGCAAAGGCTATCGCTTCCCCCTTCGTTTGGCGCCTTGGCGAAATGTCCTGCACGATTTACAGCCCGACCTGATCGAAGTTGGCGACCCTTACCTGACCGCCTGGGCCGCGCTGGATGCCCGACGCCAATTGGATGTGCCGGTCATCGGCTTTTACCACTCCGACCTGCCACTGCTGGTGAGCAACCGCATGGGGCCTTGGTTTACCCCCAATGTTGAAGCCTATGTGCGCAAACTCTATGGGAATTTTGACCGAGTGCTCGCCCCCAGCCAGGTAATGGCCGACAAGCTCACCGGGCTTGGCGTCAGAAATGTCTTCGTGCAACCCCTGGGCGTAGACCTGCAAACCTTCACCCCTGAGGTACGTGACCCCGGCCTGCGCGCCGAACTGGGGATTGGCGAAGACACTCGGCTACTGATCTTCGCCGGGCGCGGCTCCAAGGAGAAAAACCTGCCGGTGCTGCTCAACTGCATGAAACGCCTGGGGGAAAGCTACCACTTGCTGCTGGTAGGCTCCGGCATGCCGGCCAGCGTGCCAGACAATGTCACCGTGATTGACGGATTCCGGCCCGCCCAACATGTCGCTCGGCTGATGGCCTGCGCCGACGCCTTACTGCATGGTGGCGACCAGGAGACCTTCGGCCTGGTGATCCTGGAAGCCATGGCCTGCGGTATTCCAGTGGTCGCCGTGGCGGCCGGGGCCTTTACCGAGATTGTCGACGAGCGTTGTGGCCTGCTGTGCGCGCCAAACAACCCCAAGGCCATGGCCGAGGCGGTGCGCGAGCTGTTCAGTACCGACAGCCGACGCCTGGGTGCTCAGGCTCGGCGCCATGTCGAGCAGCATTATGCGTGGGACACGGTAGTCGACAGCCTGCTGGGGCATTACTGCGCCGTGCTGGGCAGCCATGAACCGATGCTCGCCCATGGCTGAGCGTGCGCTGATGCTGGTACTGCACGACGTGGCTCCGCACACCTGGGCCGACTACCGGCCGTTCGTCGAGGCCGTCGATGCACTGGGCCACGTGCCCATCACTTGGCTGGTGGTGCCAGACTTCCATCACCATGACGACTTGGCCGCCCACCGCGATTTTCGGCGCCTGCTCGACAGCCGTGTCGCCAAGGGCGATGAGCTCACCTTGCACGGTTACTACCATTGCGACGACCAACCTCGGCCGCGTACGCCAAAAGAATGGTTTATGCGACGCATCTATACCCACGAAGGCGAGTTTTACCAGCTGTCCGAAGCCGAGGCGTTGCGGCGGTTGACCGCCGGCATTGAGGTATTTGAGCGCAATGGCTGGCCTCTGCATGGCTTTGTTGCGCCCGCCTGGTTGATGAGCGACGGCACCCGGCAGGCATTGCGCCAGTTGCCGCTGAGCTACACCAGCGACCCACAACATCTTTATCGCCTGCCGGACTTCACGCCTATCAACGCCCCCGGCCTGGTGTGGAGCGCCCGCAGTGCCTGGCGCCGGGGATTGTCCAAAATCCTCAGTGATCGCCGTGAACAGCGGTGGCAGGAGGCCCCGCTGATCCGACTGGGTTTGCACCCGGTGGACATGCGCCACAGGTTTTCCCGCGATTATTGGCTAGACACCCTGCAACGCCTGCTCAACACGGGGCGCGTCCCCCAAACCAAGGCCGCCTGGCTGGCGACGCAGCCATGGGCCGACTGATCTGGTTAGTGTTGGCGCTCTTGGTGGCGCTGGTGATCCCATTGTGGCTGGGCGGCGGCGAAAGCATTGCGCGCCTGCGCCAGTTTCCGTTGCCCCAGTTACTGGGGATGTTCGCCATGATCATTGGCTGCTGGCTGATCAACAGTCTGCGTATCCGCCTACTGCTTGGCGAGCATCGCGGCGAGTTAGGCCCGCTTAAAAGCCTTGGCGTGGTGATATCCACCGAGTTCGCCATGTGTGCAACACCCGGCGGCAGCGGCGGGCCGTTGACCCTGATGGCCCTGCTGGCACGCAATGGCATCCGCCCCGCCCAAGGCAGCGCGGTGTTTGCCATGGACCAGTTGAGCGACCTAGTGTTTTTTCTCTGCGCACTGGTGGGGATCTTGCTATATGCGCTGTTCCATAGCCTCAGCCCGCGTCTGGAGTGGTTGCTGGGGCTCAGCGCCGTGTCGATGGTGGGTGGGGTAATCAGTGGCTGGGCCGTGGTGCATTTTCACCGACGGCTGATTCGCCTGGCGGGTTTGGCACTCAAGGCCATGAAGGTCAGTGCTACCACCCGCCGACGCTGGGCACGCCGGTTGCTGCGTTTTCTTGCGGCGTTCAGCGCCACCCTGAAACTACCCCGGAGCACCTTGCTTGGGGTCTTTGCGCTGACCAGTCTGCATTGGCTGCTGCGTTACAGCGTGCTGTACCTGGCGCTGCGCGGGTTGGGGGGCGAGGTGCAGTGGGCCTGGAGCTTTCTGATCCAGATGTTATCCCTGACTGCCGGGCAGTTCAGCCTGGCGCCAGGCGGGGCCGGCGCTGCGGAGTTGACGTCAGCGGCACTGCTGGCGCCCATGGTGGGCACATCCACAGCGGCTGCGGCGATTCTGATCTGGCGCGCGGTGACCTACTACTTCTATTTGCTGGCCGGTGCGCCAGTGTTTCTATTGATGGTCGGCAAACCGCTGCTCAAGCGTCTTTTTCAGGGGCGGCAGGCTGCTCATCCTGCGCCTGTGTCTGTTCCCATAAACGCGCCGCGCCTGGAAAATCAGTACCATCCTCGGCATCCAGCGCGTCCGGGTCGTAACGACTCAAACAGCCCTCGCCCAAGGTAGCAGGCGCCCGTGAGGTGGCTTTATCGAGCGGGTCGCTCATGGGAATCTCCTGAAACAGAAATAAAAAAGGGCCTGGAGAGTTTTACCTCCAGGCCCCGGTGTCTTTCAATCAAAACCGCTGGGTCAGAAGACCACGGTCTTGTTGCCGTGCACCAACACGCGATCTTCCAGGTGGTAGCGCAAGCCACGGGCCAACACCATCTTTTCGACATCACGGCCGAACCGCACCATGTCTTCAATACTGTCGCTGTGGCTGACGCGCACCACGTCCTGCTCGATGATCGGGCCGGCGTCCAGCTCTTCGGTCACGTAGTGGCAGGTTGCACCAATCAGCTTCACTCCACGCAGGGAAGCCTGGTGATAAGGCTTGGCACCAACAAAGGACGGCAAGAAGCTGTGGTGGATGTTGATCACCTTGCCAGCGTATTCGCGGCACAACTCCGGTGGCAGGATTTGCATGTAGCGCGCCAGCACCACTACATCCGCGTCATGCTGCTTGACCAGGCGCGACACTTCGGCGAATGCCGGCTCCTTGTCCTGTGGGTTGACCGGCACATGGTAATAAGGGATGCCATGCCATTCGACCATGCTGCGCAGGTCGTCATGGTTGGAGATCACGCAGGCAATCTCGCAATCGAGTTCGTCGCTGTGCCAGCGGTGCAGCAGGTCTGCCAGGCAGTGGGATTCGCGGCTGGCCATCAGCACCACGCGTTTCTTCTGCTCTGTATCGGTGATGTGCCAGGTCATCGAAAACTCTTCGGCAATCGGCGCAAACGCCTCGCGGAAGGCTTCCAGGCCAAAGGGCAACGTATCGGCACGGATTTCGTGACGCATGAAAAACCAACCACTGAGATCGTCCGAGTGATGGCTCGCCTCGGTGATCCAGCCATTATGGGAAGCCAGAAAGTTACTGACCTTGGCAACGATGCCAACCCGGTCCGGGCAAGCAATCACCAGCCGAAAAGTGCGCATTAGGGGGAAACTCCAGAACTTCACAAAGGCCGCTATTCTAGCGATTACGCAGAAAAACTGCAGTATTCCCTTGCACCTTATCTTGAGGCATGGCCGTGGTAACACCCCTTAATCGTGTAAGGTTTTACCAGCGCTATATGACGATACAACGGCATGCTCAGGCCAGTAGCAAAAAATTAAGGTGATTATCTTTTGCGCATAACGCTCACTAATTAACTCATCGGCCAGGTTTTCTCCCACACATTCAATGTCATTCGCCTAAATACCGTCTTAAATGTTTACTTGATGAAATTGCCTGACTATTATTAGGCCACTCACCCTGTCAATCAGCGTTCTACATAAGGTAGTCCACATGTCACTGATCAACGAATACCGCGCCACCGAAGAAGCTATCAAAGAGCTGCAAGCCCGTTTGAAGAACCTGTCCGAAGACGACAAGCTGAAAACCGAGCTGGAATTCGAAGGAAAATTGCGCACCCTGATGGGTGAATACTCCAAATCCCTGCGTGACATCATCGCGCTGCTGGATCCAGAGTCGAAAGTTAAAGCACCGCGTGGCGCTGTGAAAACTACCGGCACCAAGCGTGCTCGCAAGGTCAAGCAGTACAAAAACCCGCACAACGGCGAAGTAATTGAAACCAAAGGTGGCAACCACAAAACTCTGAAAGAGTGGAAAGCCAAGTGGGGCGGTGACGTAGTTGAAGGTTGGGCAACCCTGCTGGGCTAAGCCCGGTCGGACGTTCACCCGATACGTCACACATGAAAAACGCCAGCTTGCTGGCGTTTTTTATTGTCTGAATATTCTGTAGTTATGCGCCTACAGATTCAGGCGCGCCGCTAAGGAATCCACATAGTCCTGCCATTGCGCCAGTACCTGGCACTGAAACGATGTAGCACTAACCGCCAACTCCTCACGCGCCTGCTTAAATGCCAAGAGGGTATTCGGCGCCCCCCACTGTGCATCCGACAAACGTTGCTGACAGAAAAGTTTCCAGCGTTGTTGCTCCTCATTGTTCAAGGTTTCAGGAAAGTTACGCGCCCGGTAGCGAAATAATAATTCCGGCAAACGATGATCATCGAACGGCCACTGCTGACGGGCTAATTGCGCGGGCTCTGCCATGCGAACTTGCTCACATAAACGGCGGTCACGGTCACCAATAAAACCCTCGTAGAGCTGCTGCTCCGGGTCCGAGTTTGACGCAAAGTCTTCCTCGGCATAAATGGCCGCTAACTTGTCCCGCCAAACTTCCTGTGCGTCAGTTAGCCGCAGCGCCCGCGCGAGGCAAGCTTCCTTATCCAATTGAAGGCGCTCGAGGTCTTGAGGGCGCAGCACCTTCAACGGCGCAACCACCGGGCAGCGGTTGATATGCAGCAACTTGAGCGGAACCGGCAGTTCACCTTCGGCTAGCTCATCGCGGCGCGTGTAAAGACGCTGACGCAGCGTCGTCGCATCCAGGTCCAACAGCCCTTGTGGATCGAGCCCCAGGTCACAGACGATCAAGGCATTGCGATTGCGCGGGTGCCAGGCCAGGGGCAAGACCACGCCCAGATAATGGCGCTCGGCGGAAAAACGCCCCGAGATATGCACCATCGGTTGCAGCAACCGCACCTGATCCATGACCCGCTGCTTGCTGCGCAATTGAAACAACCATTCATACAACTTCGGTTGTTTCTCCCGGACCAACCGCGCCAGGGCGATGGTTGCACGCACATCCGACAACGCATCATGGGCCTGGCCATGGTCGATGCCGTTGGCCTCGGTCAAGCGTTCGAGCTTGAGGGTCACACGCCCGTCCTGCTCGGGCCAGTTGATCCCCTCCGGCCGCAGGGCGTAGGCAGTGCGCATCACATCGATCAAGTCCCACCGGCTGTTGCCGCCCTGCCACTCGCGCGCATACGGGTCGAAAAAATTGCGGTACAGACTGTAGCGCGTCATTTCATCGTCGAATCGCAGGGTGTTGTAGCCGGCGCCGCAGGTACCTGGCGCGGCCAGTTCGGCGTGCACCCGAGTCATGAAATCGGCTTCGGCAAGGCCCTTCTCGGCGAGGACACCCGGCGTGATGCCCGTGATCGCGCACGCTGCCGGGTGAGGCAGGATATCGTCGCTGGGCTGGCAATAAAGATTGATCGGCGCACCGATCTCATTGAGCTCAAGGTCGGTGCGGATCCCGGCTACCTGGAGCGGGCGATCATTGCGCGGGTTGATGCCAGTGGTTTCATAGTCGTACCAGAAAATCGAGGTCACGGGCTATTCCTGTGCTGAAGATCGACAAAGTCTAGGCGCTGCAAGGCGTTGGGAGCCAGCGATACCTGACTGTATAAATATCCAGAAAACCCTCGAATGGTTGCTTCCACCGTTGACACTGCTAGCATCCGTGTCTCTCAAGTCGCCTCGCACTGCCAAGGATCGCAATGCCATCAACGCCTTTGGATACCCACTATCAGATAGAAACGCCGGAGGGCATCGACCTGCCCCTGCGTCCTGCTGGCCTGCCCTCTCGGGCATTGGCCTTTGCATTCGACCTGGGCGCGCGAGGGATCATCATGGGGATCCTGCTAGTGCCGCTGGCGCTGCTCGGCAATGTGGGGATCGGGCTGGGTTCGCTGCTGCTGTTCGTGGTGAGCTGGTGGTACATGGTGTTGTTCGAAGTGCTCAACCACGGCTGCTCGCCGGGCAAGCAGGTCATGGGCCTGCGCGTGGTACAGGATGACGGCACGCCCATTGGCTGGTCGGCATCATTGATCCGCAACCTGCTGCGTTTTGTCGACATGCTGCCCTTCGGTTATTTCCTCGGCGCGATCAGTTGCCTGCAGCATCCGCACTTCAAGCGGCTCGGCGACCTGGCGGCAGGCACGCTGGTGGTCTACCGCGATCTGCCGCTGGTACGCCCGAGCATCCCTCAAGCACCCGCCCTGCGCCTACCCTTCGCACTGGAGCTGAGCGAACAGCGGGCCATCCTCGGTTTCGCCGAACGCCAGGCGGAACTCTCGGCCGAACGGGTGCATGAACTGGCCGCCATCCTCGCAGGGCCCCTGCAGGTGCCTGCACCGCGTGCCGTGGAGCAACTCAACGGTGTAGCCCGTGGTTTGTTGGGGCCGACATGAAGCAAAGCCTTTTTGAAAGCCGCCACCAGCATCAATGGCAAACCTTCGCCGAGCAGTTGAAGCAACTGGAGCAAGGTAAAGCCAAGGCCGCCGATGTCGCCGACTTCCCGCATCAATATCGACGCCTGTGCCAACATCTGGCCCTGGCTCAGCAGCGCGGCTACAGCAGTTACCTGGTCGATCCGTTGCAACAGCTGGCATTGCGCGGCCATCAACAACTGTATCGCCATCGCAGCCAACTGACGGCAAACATACTGGCGTTTCTTCTCGCCGACTTCCCGCGCCTGGTACGCGAACAATGGCGCTTCGTGCTGATCGCCGGCCTGCTGTTCTTTGGCAGCCTGGTGGGGATAGCCCTGCTGGTGTACCTGTTCCCCGACCTGGTCTACAGCATCATCAGCTCCCAGCAGGTGGCCGAGATGCAGGGCATGTACAACCCCGATGCCAGCCGCCTGGGCCGCGCTGCCGAGCGTGCCGCCAGCGAAGACTGGATGATGTTTGGCTATTACGTGATGCACAACATCGGCATCGCCTTCCAGACCTTCGCCGCCGGCCTGTTGTTTGGCCTGGGCAGTGTGTTCTTCCTGATTTTCAACGGTTTGGTCATAGGTGCGGTCTCCGGGCACCTTACCGACATTGGCTATGGCCAGACCTTCTGGTCGTTTGTCATTGGTCACGGCGCATTCGAGTTGAGCGCCATCACACTGGCCGGTGCCGCAGGCTTGCAACTGGGCTGGTCACTGGTCGCCCCCGGGCGCTTGGCGCGCAGCGAAGCCCTGCGCCTGGCCGCGCGCAAAAGCGTAAGGATGCTCTGTGGTGTCATGGTGTTCCTGTTGATCGCCGCCTTTATCGAAGCCTACTGGTCCTCAACCACTCGCATTGAGCCCTGGATCAAGTACGCGGTAGGCGCCGCCCTCTGGCTGCTGGTGGCCGCTTACCTGACCCTGGCCGGGCGGAGTCGCCATGCGCCTGACTGACGCCAGCGTAGTCATTCGCCCGCGCACTTCCTGGGAAGCCATGGACTTGGGTGTGCTGATGGCCCGGGAACGCCGTTTCTTGCTGATGAGCAGTTGGGCGCTGGTGAGCCTTCCGATATTCAGCCTGTTGACGGTGCTGCTTTGGAGTTACCCGTCTCTGGTCATGTTCCTGTTCTGGTGGCTCAAGCCGGCCTTCGACCGCTTGCCGCTGTACATTCTTTCCCAGGCCCTGTTTGCTGAGCCCCCCAGCCTCAAACAGGCCGTTCGCCATTGGCCGCAGTTGCTCAAAGGGCAACTGTTCGCCAGCCTGACCTGGCGGCGGCTGAGCATGAGTCGCAGCTTCACCCTGCCCGTCAGCCAACTGGAAGGCCTGGACGGTGACGCACGTCAACGACGCCTTGGGGTGTTGCTGCAACGTAACGCTGGCGCCGCACGCTGGCTGACGACGATCGGCGTTCACCTGGAAATCGGCCTGTGGTTTGGCGGCATGGCCCTGTTCTATCTCTTCATCCCGCAACAGGTTGAACTGGACTGGGACTGGCAACGACTGGTATTGGCATCAGGCTCGGACGTGCTTTGGCTTGAGCACCTGAGCAATGCCTTCTATGCCCTGGTCCTGGTGTTCTGGGAACCCATCTACGTCGCCTGTGGCTTCAGCCTGTACCTCAACCGCCGCACGGTGCTGGAGGCCTGGGACCTGGAACTGGTATTCCGTCGCCTGCGCCAGCGCCTGAACAACGTTGCACCGCTGCTGTTGCTGGTCGTTGGCCTGGCACTGCTACAAATCAGCCCACCGACCATGGCAGATGAAACCACAGCCCATAAGCCACTCAGTACCCAGGCCGCCAGCCAATCCATCCAGGCATTGCTGGAAAAGCCACCTTTCAAGAACCCGGAAACCGTCACACGCTATCGGTTTGGCGAAGAAAAAGCGCCGGTTGAAAACAAGGCCAAGGGCGACGGCAAATTACCCGGCTGGCTCCAGGCACTGCTCGACAACCTTAACAGCGACACCTTCAAATACGTCGCCAAAACCTTGGAAATACTGCTCTGGAGCCTTGTGATTGGCGGCCTGGCCCTGGTGTTCTGGCGTTACCGTGAATGGTTGCTCACGTTCGTCAGCCGCCTCGGACCCACTCGCCCTACCGCCCCCTCTCCCGTTCCCGCTCAGTTG
>NZ_WKFA01000033.1:0-57123 GCF_021605325.1 Pseudomonas sp. PA-7-1E | reverse complement strand
GATTTGGGGGGCCGCCGCCACGCGCCATCCATGGCGCGGGGCGGCTAAACCGGCATCCCTGCCGGTTTACCCCCCAAATCCCTGTCGAATTCCGGCCAGCGTGGTTTAACGGGGCGCCTGAGATCAAAAGCAGATCAAGATCAAGAGCGACTCGCTTCGCATCGTGGGTACGCTTGGTGCTGGTCGCAACTGTTGCTCCAGCAACAGCAGATCCACAAACTGCTGCGATCCCAGACACTGGCAAGCCATCGCTTCAATCCCCCTTTTTTTCCGCAACCCCCAGGCTACGGGCATTTGCCTGCCCCTGGCACGCTTGCTGCGTAAGCCCTTGTAAATCCCTTGTACGAGGTACCGTCCGATGAGTCAGCAAGCCGTGAAATTTGCCTATTGGGTGCCCAACGTAAGCGGTGGGTTGGTCGTCAGCAAGATTGAACAACGCACCCACTGGGGTATTGATTACAACCGCAAACTGGCGCAACTGGCGGAGGCGGCGGGTTTTGAGTATGGCTTGACGCAGATTCGCTTCACCGCAGGTTACGGTGCCGAGAACCAGCATGAGTCTGTGGCGTTCAGCCATGCGTTGCTGGCGGCGACCACCACCCTCAAGGTCATTGCTGCGATCCTGCCCGGGCCGTGGCAACCGGCGTTGGCGGCCAAGCAATTGGCGACCATCGACCAACTGACCAATGGCCGTATTGCGGTGAATATCGTCAGTGGCTGGTTCAAGGGCGAGTTCCAGGCCATTGGCGAGCATTGGTTGGAGCATGATGAGCGCTATCGGCGTTCCGAAGAGTTTATCCGTGCTCTCAAAGGCATCTGGACCCAGGACGATTTCATCTTCAAGGGCGATTTCTATCGGTTCAACCAATACACCCTCAAGCCCAAACCCCTGGGCCAGCCGGAAATCTTCCAGGGTGGCAGTTCGCGGGCGGCTCGGGACATGGCGGCGCGGGTGTCGGATTGGTATTTCACCAATGGCAACACGCCTGAAGGGGTCAAGGCCCAGGTCGATGATATCCGCGCCAAGGCCGCTGCCAACCAGCATTCGGTGAAGGTGGGCGTGAACGCCTTCGTGATCGCCCGCGACACGGAGGAGGAGGCACGTGCGGTGCTGGCGCAGATCATTGACGAAGCCGACCCGGAGGCGGTCAACGCCTTTGGTGACGCGGCCAGGCAAGCGGGCAAGGCGTCACCGGAGGGCGAGGGGAACTGGGCCAAGTCCAGCTTTGAGGACCTGGTGCAATACAACGATGGTTTCAAGACCAACCTGATCGGCACGCCGCAGCAGATCGCCGAGCGCATCGTGGCACTCAAGGCCGTGGGTGTGGACTTGGTGCTGGCAGGCTTTCTGCACTTCCAGGAAGAAGTGGAGTATTTCGGCAAACGTGTATTGCCGCTGGTGCGCGAGCTTGAAGCCAAGGCCACTGTAGGAGCGAGCTCGCTCGCGAAAAACGTCAACGAAGAAGTGGGTAGCCTGGTTTAACGCGCAGTCCTTGAGGCCTTCGCGAGCAAGCTCGCTCCTACAGGGTGTGAAGGTTTTGAGTGGCTTGCAAGGTCAACACCTCAAACCCGTCCGCCGTCACCGCCACGGTATGTTCCCATTGCGCCGAGAGGCTGTTGTCCTTGGTGACCACCGTCCAGCCGTCTTTCAGGCTGCGGGTTTTGGCGCTGCCCTGGTTAAGCATCGGTTCGATGGTAAACACCATGCCTTCGCGCAGTTCCAGGCCGGTGCCAGGCCGGCCGAAGTGCAGAATTTGCGGTTCTTCGTGCATTTGTCGGCCGATGCCGTGGCCGCAGTATTCGCGCACCACGCTGTAGCCGTTGGCTTGCGCATGGCTCTGGATAGCATGGCCGATATCGCCCAGGCGCGCCCCGGGCTTGACCTGGCGTATACCGGCCCACATCGCCTCGAAGGTCATGTCCACCAGGCGCCTGGCCTTGGGCGTCACGTTGCCGATCATGTACATCTTGCTGGAGTCGGCAATGAAGCCGCCTTTTTCCAGGGTGATGTCGATGTTGATGATGTCGCCTTCCTTGAGCAATTGCTTGGCGCTGGGCATGCCGTGGCACACCACTTCGTTGATCGAGGTGTTGATGCAGAAGGGGTAGTCGTACTGCCCAAGGCTGGCAGGGCGGGCCTTGAGGTCATTGCGGATGAAGGCTTCGACGGCGCTGTCCAGCTCCAGGGTAGAGCGGCCGGCGGCGACGAAACCGTCGAGCATGTCGAAGACTTGCGCCAACAGGCGCCCGGCTTCACGCATTACGACCAACTGTGCGGGAGTCTTGATCATCAGCTGCGCCCTCGGATCAGGTCGGGTTTGTCCAGCAACAGCTTGTTGATCAGCTCGTTGTAGGGCAGGTGCGGGTTGAGTTCGGCGAGCAGGCCGATCTTGATCCAGAACTCGGCCTGGGCGTTGATGGAGCGGTCCATGGCGGCGCTGGCCAGGCGCAGTTGTTCGTGCAGCTGATCGGTGATCTTGACGATGCCCATAAGGTTCACTGTGTTTAATTGATATACGAATCGTATATGTTTCGTATGTTTATCGCAAACCGCCTTCGGCTGAACGGTGATGGGTTGATTGGTTGCGATATGTTGCCGAAAAAAGGATTTCCACATAAACGCCGGTCCCCACGCTGCGGGTTAAACGTTTAATCGATGTAGTTCGACGATGATGCCAAACAGGTTGTCTTCTTTAATATGAGCAAGCGGTTTGCTTATGAGGAAAGGTTACAACCACCACAGTTTTTGCCGAGTAGGCTTACTGATTGAAAGCGTCTTCCAGGGTTGGCAAGACGTGGCAGGTAAGTGCCTGTCGGATACATATAACTGTTGGCAGTCTCAAAAAAGGAGAGGTTAGCCATGCTTTCAGAACTAGAGCTTCGCAGCATCATTGAAGGAAGTTTCCTGCCTAAACGGTGCGAATGCACCAAAGCCGAAGATGCCTCGTTGACGATCAAGGTCTACGACGACCGCGACCGGGACCGGGTGGATTTGGAAGTCAAAGGTATACACCCTGACAAGCTCGACAGCAGTCGAGCGATTTGCAACCTGATCACCGGGTTGCGTGAGGACCTCAAGCAAAGCCACGCACCGGTACTGCAACGAGCCGGCGCGCGCGGTTATTACTAGCGGATGCTTGAGTGTAAGTTGACCCCATGGGCCTGGTAGTTGCCAGGCCCAATGTTGACGTCCTTCCTGTTTACCAGCACACTCTTACGCC
Source organism: Pseudomonas sp. PA-7-1E (assembly GCF_021605325.1). Taxonomy (NCBI): domain Bacteria; kingdom Pseudomonadati; phylum Pseudomonadota; class Gammaproteobacteria; order Pseudomonadales; family Pseudomonadaceae; genus Pseudomonas; species Pseudomonas sp. PA-7-1E. The sequence goes on along the minus strand of NZ_WKFA01000033.1, from coordinate 53,902 downwards.
GAGATTGCCACTGACACCCTCAAAGTTGTTGTCGTCCAGTTGGGTGCCATAGTTACCCTCCATATAAACGCTGAACGCGGATGACAATTGAGCTACAACACCGACACCAATATCAGCCGTGGAGGACTTGTGATCGCTCTTGATCCGGTCCACCTTGTCGAACGTCACCGTGTCGCTACCGCCGAAGGTGTGCCAGACATTCGCCCGTAGGTACGGCTCCACGGGTGTGTTGCTGACCAGATAGCGGCCCTTGAGGCGTGCGCCGATGCGGCCGGTCCAATACTCCTGGGAGTCGAAAGAGACCTTGGAAATGCCATCGTGCTGACTGTCCAGATCGATCTTCTGGCCGATGACTTGGGCCTGAGGTTCCATCTCCCAATGCTCGGACAGCCTGAACGGGTAGCCGGCCTCGGCGGATAACGCCAAGGCGTGGCCCTTGGTATCCATCTTCACCCCTCGGTCGGACTTGTTGTCGCCATCCAGGCGGGTACCCATGGCCACCAGGTCGACGTACCAGCCGGTCGGATCGGTGAGTGTCCAGTAAGCGCCGAAGTTGTCGCCGTCGAGTTTGACCCGCCCGGAGCGATGGTTCTGCCAGCCCATTGCAAAGCCCTTCACGTCGCCGCGCAGGCGGCTCTGGCCGATAAAGAGGCCAAGGCGTTGCGTCTGCCCGCCGCTGGTTTCGGCGGCGTAAAGGTCATGGCCAACCTGATAGCCCTTGACCGTGCCGTCAAAATTCGGCGCCACGGTGCCCGACCAGCTTTTGTTGAAATCACTGCCATAGGCGCGGCCCCAACCTGCCGGCACTGCACCGGTCTCGGTCAGCAGGCTTTGCTCGCCCTGGCGTTCATGGAAGGTGCCCAGAGCCTGCAACGTCATCAGTTGCGCAGCGGGGATGTCTACGGAGTAGACCGGAACTTCCAGGCGATACAGTGGAATCGGCGCGGCACCTGCCACGGCGGTAGGAAGCACAGGGTTACTCGCCGCCGATTGCGGCGACGTGGCCGCGGCGACTTGGCTGGGCTGTGGCGCGGCAGGCTCGATCGGGGGCTGCGGTTGCGCAGTGGGCGGTTCCACGGAGGGTTCATCCGAATCCACTACAGGGGGAGTGGCGGGGACCGGCGGCACCGGCACCACCACGGGCGGTGTCGGCGGTACGGGTGGGACCGCGGGCGGTTGCACGGCCACCACCGAGGAACGAAGGAACCAGCTGTTTTCTGTATTGGCGGTGGTGCCGCCCTTGAACAGCAGGTATTCATAAGCTCCGGCGGAGACCGAGCCCTTCAAGGCGAACGCATCGTTGGTGCTGACGGCGCCGTTGAGCGCCTGGACCACTTCGATACCGTTGTTCTGGGTCAGCCCGCCGATACCGCCGAGGTTGTTGACGCTCAATTGGGTGTGACCGCTGATGTTGCCGTCGGACACTACCAGCTTGTCGGTGGCAGAGTTTTCGTCGCCCAGTACGGTCTGCAGGTGCAACTGGCCGTTGTTGCCCACGTAGTTGCCATGCACCGTCAATACGCTGGTCGCGCTGTTGTCGGTGGTCATGTCGACAGTGCCGGCGTTATTGAGCGTCGCCAGTTGCCCGGCGGTGTAGGGGCGGATGCTGCCTTGGGTCACGGCCAGGGTACTGCTGCCGTCGATGTTGAACGTGCCGGTATTGCTGCCACTGTCACCGAGGAAAAAATCCCCGGCCAGGTCCAGGCGTGAGTGGTTGGTGAGGTTGACGGTCTCCCAGCCGATATAGCGGGCCGCGGTGCTGGATGTCGTTGTGTCGAAGGTCAATTCATCGTTGCCCAGGCCACCATCGACGGAGGGTGTGGTGGCCAGCAGGCTTTCATTCAAGCCGCGCAGCAGGGCGGTGTCGTCACCATCGCCCATCAACACCGAGGACTTGATCTGCCCACCGTCAAGCCACCGGAAAGTGTCGTTGCCGACGCTGGCACGGATCTCACCACTGATCACGCCGCCACTCACGGTAATGCTGTCGTCACCACCGCTGGTGCTGATATTGCCGCCGATGCTGCCAGCGGAAATGATGATGGTGTCAGTATCAAAACCGGTGACCAGGTTGCCCAGGATGGCGCCTCCGGACATGTCATAGAGGTTCTTGTCCAGCTTCATATTCACTCGGCCAATCGTGCCACCGCTCTGGTAGGCCACATCGCCGTCCTCAAAGGCATCGACGATGGTGCCTCCCTCCATCCTGAAGGTGTCGAGCCCATCGCCCTGGAACAGCGCCTGTATTTGCCCTCCGAGCATGACGAAGTCATCGATGCCAGCCCCTTGTTGCACCGCGCCGGTGATCTGCCCGGACTCTATGCGCACCGTATCCACGCCAGGGCCAAAGGTGACATTACCGTTGATGGTGCCGGTGCCGCCTGCGGGGAGGGTCAGATGGTTATCCCCGGAAAGGTCGGTAAGGCCGGGACTGCTGCCGCTGTCGCATGTATAGGTATCGTTACCGGTTCCCGGGGTGAGAACGCAGGCGGCATGAGAGGGTTGAGGGATCATGTACTGCAGTGAGATGAGGCCGACAGCTAAAACGGCCCGGGTCGAGAAACCACTGGGCTTTTGCATGGGTGTGTCCTGGGTTTGTTGTAATAACTGCTCCTGTTTTTGGGTTTAGCACAGTTTTCCAGTAGCGCAATTTTTTATGCATGGCGCGCAGGCCACGGAATACGTGGCCTGCGTGATGGCACTTTGAGTTTTGGCCGCTCAGCTCAAGCCAGTTGTTGACGATAGGGCAGGTCTGGGCCGGTCTTGCCGCAGGTCAGTGCGGCAGCCCGAATCGCGAAGCCCAGCATGGCGTCGATCTGCTCGCGACTGAGGCTTTGCAGCCCGTCAACCGAATCCAACTGCTGTTCCGTGAGCCACGCAATCAGCGCCGCCTGGAAGGTATCACCAGCGCCCACCGTATCGGCCATCACCACCTTGACGGCTGGTTGCGACCAGGTGCCATGCTGGCGGCTGAACACCGACGCGCCATCGCCCCCACGGGTGAGGAACACCAGTTGGCAACGGTGTTGCAGCCAACCTTGCAGCACGCTTTCCGGTGTCTGGTCGGGGTAGAGCAGGTGCAGGTCTTCGTCGCTGACCTTGATCAGGTCGGCGTGTTGCACCAGCTCTGCGACGCGTGCGCGCCACAGGTGAATATCGGGCTGCGGGTTAAGGCGCACGTTGGGGTCGAGGCTGATCAAGCGCTTGCCGCTTTCACGCTTGACCAGGCTGAGCAGTGTGTCACCAATCGGTTGCACCACCAGCGAAAACGAGCCCACATGCAGCCCGCGAATCTCGTCGCCCAAAGGTGGCAAGTGGGTCAGTTGCAATTGCCGGTCGGCACACCCTTCGCCGCGAAAGCTGTACTGCGGCGAGCCATTGGCGCCCACGGCTACCATCGCCAGGGTGGTCGGCGCGTCGAACTCAACCAGAAAGCGTTCGCTGATACCTTCGTCTTTCAGTACTTGCTGCAAGCGCCGTCCAAGGTAATCGGTGGACAGGCCGGCGAAGAACCCCGACTCGATCCCCAGGCGGCGCAAACCCACCGCGACGTTGAACGGCGAGCCACCGGCAATCGCCTTGTAATTGAGCTTGGCGGCCTGCCCGCTGGCATCCTCCTCGCTGAAGAAATCAAACAGCGCTTCACCACACACCAGATACATAGTTGCTCGCTCTTAAAGGGTTGCCACGTGCTGTTGATAACGCTGATACGCCTGTTGATAGGCACTGACATTGGCGGCCACGGGTAAGGTGCGGCTGGCCGGGTCAATGCTCACGCATTTGTCGCACAGGCTGGCCAGCGGTTCGCCGCTCTGGCACCACGCCGCCTGGATCGCCGCGCCCAGGGCGGCGGCCTCGCTCTGTTCGGTACACACCACTTCGGTGTGCATGATATCGGCGACCATCTGCCGCCACAGCGGGCTTTTCGAGCCGCCACCGATCAGGCGGATGCTCTGGCTTTGCAGGCCGGTCTGGCGCAGCAGGTCCAGGCCATAACGCAGGCCGAAGGTGGTGCCTTCGACCACCGCGCGGCACAGGTTGGCGCGGGTCAGGTTGGTCATGGTCAGGCCCTGCAGGCTGCCGGTGGCGTGGGGCAGGGCGGGTACGCGTTCGCCGTTGAGGAACGGCAGCATGCTCACGCCATCGGCGCCGATGGGTGCCTGTTCGACCAGGGCGTTGAAGGTGTCGAGGTCCAGTTCGAACAGCTCGCGAATCACCCCGGTGGCGTTAGTCAAGTTCATGGTGCAGATCAGCGGCAGCCAACCGCCGCTGGAGGAGCAGAAGGTCGCCACCGAGGCTTGGGGGCTGACGTTTGGCTGGTCGGCAAAGGCATACACGGTGCCCGATGAGCCCAGGCTCATGGTGATCACGCCGGGGGCGATATTGCCGGTGCCAATGGCGCCCATCATATTGTCGCCGCCACCACTGGACACCACCGCGTCGGGGTTGATGCCCAGGCGCTCGGCAATGGCCGGCAGGATCGTGCCCACCGCTTGGTCGGCCTCGATCAGTGTCGGCAAAGCGGCTTGCAGGCGGCCACTGGGGTCGATGTGCTGGAGCAACGCCACATCCCATTCGCGGCGGCGCACGTTGAAGTAACCGGTACCCGACGCATCGCCATACTCGGCGCAGGCGCGGCCGGTGAGCCAGTAGTTGAGGTAGTCGTGGGGCAGCAGGATATGGGCAATGCGCGCGAAAACGTCCGGGTGCTGCTCGCGGGTCCAGAGCAGCTTGGACACCGTGTAGCCTGGTGCGATGGCCACGCCCAGGCGCTCCAGAGAGCCGCGTTCGCCACCCAGATGCTGCAGCAGCCGGTCGTTCTCCGGCGTGGTTTCGGTGTCGCACCACAGCTTGGCCGGGCGCAGCACTTGGCCATGATCATCCAGCAACACCAGGCCGTGTTGCTGGCCGGATACGCCGATGCCGAGGATGTCCTGGCCATCCACGCCGGCCTGTTGCAGGGCGCGATGGGTGGCAGCGGTGAAGGCGTCCAGCCATTCCTGGGTGTGTTGTTCACGACGGCCATTGGCGCCGCTGATCAAGGTGTGCGCCGCGGCGCCCAGGCCCAGCACCTTGCCGCTGGACGCATCGAGGACGATGGCCTTGGTGCCCTGGGTGCCGCAGTCGATGCCGAGGTAGAGGTTTTGCTGGGTCATGATGGAGTGCTCAGCAGTCTTATTGTTGGATTGAAAATACGGTCAATGTGGGAGCTGGCTTGCCTGCGATAGCGGTCTGGCAGTCACCGCAGGGTTGACTGGACCACCGCTCTCGCAGGCAAGCCAGCTCCCACATGTTTAATCCGGTTTGTTCAGGAGGTTTTGCAGTGTGGCTGTGACGCCTTTGTCGCGCAGGCTTTCGTAGCAACGTTCGAACGCTGCCACAAACGCCGCCGACTTGGGAATAGCCGTGCCAAAAATCTCTTCCACCCCCAGCAACCGCTGGCTGATCAGCGCGTCATCGCTCACCAGCTCCTGGCAGAACGCTGCCCGTGGGTCCGGGATGCTGTAGTGCGCGCCGTTTTCATCCACGCCTTTCAAATACAGCGCCCAGGCCGCCACCACCAGGGCGGCACGGTCCGTGTCGCGGCCGTCGGCAATCAGGCGGTTGATGGTCGGCACGGTGAACTTGGGAAACTTCGATGAACCATCGGAGCATACGCGCTCCAACTGGTCGGCAATCGCCTGGTTGGAAAAGCGATCCACCAGGGTCTGCTTGTATTCGGTCAGGTCGATACCAGGTACCGGCGCCAGGTTCGGCGTGACGTCCAGGTCCATGTAGGCGCGCATATACGCCACGAACAGGGGGTCGTTCATGGTCTCGTGAACGAACCGGTAGCCCTTGAGGAACCCCAGGTACGTGAGGGCCAGGTGGCTGCCGTTGAGCAGGCCGATCTTCATTTCTTCATAAGGCGTGACGTCATCGGTGAACTGCACGCCGACCTTTTCCCAGGCCGGGCGGCCGTTGACGAATTTGTCTTCCAGCACCCACTGCACAAACGGCTCGCACACCACCGGCCAGGCATCGTCGATCCCGTGCTGGTCGTGCAGTTGCAGGCGGTGGGCGGTGCTGGTCATTGGCGTGATGCGGTCAACCATGGCATTCGGGAAGCTCACGTTGGCCTTGATCCAGTCATGCAGGCCCGCGTCGTGCAGGGCGGCGAAGGCCAGCAAGGCCTTGCGGGTGACGGCGCCGTTGTGAGGCAGGTTATCGCAGGACATCACCGTAAAGGCCGGAGTGCCAGCGGCGCGGCGCTGGGTGAGCGCAGCGCAGATAAAGCCGAACACGGTTTTAGGTGCCCTCGGGTGCGCCAGGTCATGCTGGATCTGCGGCAGGTGGGCCATGAACTCGCCGTTGCTGTCGTCGATGCAGTAACCGCCTTCGGTGATGGTCAGCGAGACGATGCGGATCTGGGGGCTGGCAAGTTTATCGATCAGCGCCTGGGCACCGTCTTCGGCCAGCAGCATGTCGCTGATCGAGGCGATCACGCGCACTTGCGTGTCATCGGTGTCGCCCAGTTCATACAGGGTGAACAAATAATCCTGGCCGGCCAGGTCATCGCGGGCCTTGCGGTCTTCACTGCGCAGGCCGACGCCGCAGATGCCCCAGTCCAGGCCCTCGCCGGTGTTCATCAGGGCATCGGTGTAGAACGCCTGGTGCGCACGGTGGAAACCGCCGACGCCAATGTGCGCGATGCCCTGGCGGACATCGGCAAGCGCGTAGGTCGGAACCTGCACTTCGGGCGCCAGTTGGGTGAGGTTGGCTTTATTCAGTTTCATCTGGAAATACTCACGAAATCAGGCGGCAGCGCGCAGTGGACGGGCCACGGCTACGCCATCGGTGTCGAACAGATGGCAGTGCGCCGGGTCCAGGTGCAACTGCAGCGTTTCGCCGTATTGGCTGGCCATGTCGCCACGGATACGCATGGTCAGCGGTTCGCCGTTGCGGGTGATGACGTGGCAGAAGGTGTCGCTGCCCAGGCGTTCGCCAACGTCAGCGGTCACGGTCAGAGTGGTTTGCCCTGGCGCGGCGATTTCCAGATGTTCCGGGCGAATGCCCAGGGTTACCGCGCTGCCCACGCTCAGGGCGGCGCCGCTCAACGACAGGCTGATCAGGGTGCCGGCGTCCAGTTGCACCTCGCAGCCTTGGCTGTCGACGCGGGTGACCTGGCCCTTGAGGAAACCCATCTTCGGCGTGCCGAGAAAACCGGCCACAAACAGGTTGGCTGGCTGGTGGTACAGCTCCAGCGGCGAGCCGACCTGTTCGATGCGCCCACTGTTGAGCACCACCACCTTGTCGGCCAGGGTCATGGCTTCGACCTGGTCGTGGGTCACGTAGATCATGGTCGCTTGCAGTTCTTTATGCAGGCGCGCCAGCTCCAGGCGCATCTGCACGCGCAGCGCCGCGTCGAGGTTGGACAGCGGTTCGTCGAACAGGAAAATCTTCGGATTACGCACAATCGCTCGGCCAATCGCCACGCGCTGGCGCTGGCCACCCGAGAGTTGCTTGGGCTTGCGCTCCAGCAAAGGCCCCAGCTCAAGGATGCGTGCCGCTTCGCTGACTTTGCTCTCGACCAGCTTCTTGTCGACACCCGCCAGGTCCAGGGCAAACGACATGTTCTTGCGCACGCTCATGTGCGGGTACAGCGCGTAGGTCTGGAACACCATGGCCAGGTCGCGCTTGGCCGGGGTGACTTCGGTGATGTCGCGGCCATCGAGTTCGATGGTGCCGTCGCTGACCTCTTCCAGGCCGGCGATCAGGCGCAGCAGGGTGGATTTGCCACAGCCCGACGGGCCGACGAACACCACGAATTCCTTGTCGTTCACTTCCAGGTCGATGCCCTTGATGATGGAAAAACCTTCGAAGCCTTTTTGCAGATTCTTGATTTTCAGGTTGGCCATGATGGGCCTCCTTTTCGAATTATTATTTGACGGCGCCAAAGGACAAACCGCGTACCAACTGCTTCTGGCTGATCCAGCCAAAGATCAGGATCGGCGCGCAGGCCAGGGTCGAGACGGCGGACAGCTTGGCCCAGAACAAGCCTTCGGGGCTGGAGTAGGAGGCGATCAAGGCGGTCAACGGCGCGGCGCTGGAGGAGGTCAGGTTCAGCGACCAGAACGCCTCGTTCCAGCACAGGATCAACGACAGCAGTACCGTGGACGCCAGGCCACCCTTGGCGATTGGCAGCAGCACGCGCACCATTTCCTGCCACAGGGTGGCGCCGTCCAGGCGGGCGGCTTCGAGGATGTCCTTGGGGATGTCCTTGAAGTAGGTGTACACCATCCACACCACAATCGGCAGGTTGATCAGGGTGTAGATGATGATCAGCGCAATGCGCGTATCCAACAGGCCAAAGCTCTTGGCCAGCAGGTAGATCGGCATCAGTACGCCCACCGGCGGCAGCATCTTGGTGGACAGCATCCACAGCAGCGTGCCCTTGGTGCGCTGGGTTTCGTAGAACGCCATAGAGTAGGCGGCCGGTACCGAAATCAGCAGGCACAGGGCGGTGGCGCTGAACGAAATCACCACCGAGTTCCAGGCGTAGGCAAAGTAGTTGCTGCGCTCGTTGATGTGCAGGTAGTTCTCCAGCGTCGGCGTGAAGATGAACTGCGGCGGCGTGGCGAACGCGTCGATTTCGGTCTTGAAACTGGTCAGCACCATCCAGAAGATCGGGAAGAAAATCAGGATCGCAATGGCCCAGGCCAGCGTGCCGAGCAACAGGCTTTGCAGGCGGCGGGATTGTTGAAGCGTCATGGCGCGGCCCTCAAGGCTTGTCAGTCAGGTTTTTGCCGATCATCCGCACCAGGATGATCGCCGCGATATTGGCGATGACCACGGCAATCAAGCCGCCGGCCGAGGCCATGCCCACGTCGAACTGCACCAGCGCCTGGTTGTAGATCAGGTAGGCGAGGTTGGTCGAGGCGTAGCCGGGGCCACCGTTGGTGGTGGTGAAGATTTCGGCGAACACCGAGAGCAGGAAGATGGTTTCGATCATCACCACCACGGCAATCGGGCGGGCCAGGTGGGGTAGGGTCAGGTGCCAGAAAATCGCAATGGCGCCGGCACCGTCCAGGCGTGCCGCTTCCTTTTGCTCTTGGTCTAGCGACTGCATCGCGGTCATCAGCAGCAGGATCGCAAAGGGCAGCCATTGCCACGACACAATGATGATGATCGACAGCAGCGGGTAATGCGCCAGCCAGTCCACCGGTTCGGCGCCGAAGAACTTCCACACGGCGGCGAGAATCCCCGACACCGGGTGGAAAATCAGGTTCTTCCAGATCAACGCGCCGACGGTGGGCATGATGAAGAACGGCGAAATCAGCATCACCCTCACGATGCCGCGCCCCAGGAACTCACTGGCCTCCAGCAACGCACTGATCAACACGCCGAACACCACGCTGATCAGCAATACGCTGCCTACCAGCAATAGGGTATTGGTGGCGCCAGGCAGGAACCCCGAGTCGGTGATGAAGTAGCTGAAGTTTTCCAGCCCCACGAACTGGTTTTCGCCGGGGTAGAGCAGGTTGTAGCGGATCAGCGAAAAGTACAGGGTCATGCCCAGCGGCACGATCATCCACAGCAGCAGCAAGGCCACCGAGGGGCTGACGAGAAACCAGCCGGGGTTGGCCAGGCGGTTTTTTGTGGGTGTATTCATGATAATCAAGGCCAGATAGAGACAGGTGCGCAAAAGCCCTGTAGGAGCGAGCTTGCTCGCGAAAAAGGTACATCCGACACCGCGATGTGCTTGGAATACCTTCGCGAGCAAGCTCGCTCCTACAGGCTATGGGGTTACTTGGGGTAACCAGCCCGCTTCATTTCCCGCTCGGTGGTGGTCTGCGCGGCGGTCAATGCAGCCTCGACGGTCTGCTGACCGGTCAGCGCACCCGAGAAGAACTTGCCCACCTGGGTACCAATCGCCTGGAATTCCGGAATGGTCACCAACTGGATACCGATATACGGCACCGGTTTCTCGGTCGGCTTGGTCGGGTCGGCCACTTTCAGCGATTCCAGCGTCACCTTGGCGAACGGCGCGGCCTTCATGTACTCCTCGCTGTAGGTCGAGGTGCGTGTGCCCGGTGGTACGTTGGCGATGCCATCGGTCTTGGCCACAAGTTGGCCGTATTCCTTGGAGGTGGCCCAACTGGTGAATACCTTGGCGGCATCCTTGGCTTTGGAGCTGGTCGGGATCGCCAGGCTCCAGGAATACAGCCATGACGTGCCCTTGTCGGTCTTCTCGTGGGGCGCAAACGTGAAGCCCACATGCTCGGCGACCTTGCTCTGGCTCTTGTCGGTAACAAACGAGCCCGCCACGCTGGCATCCACCCAGATCGCGCACTTGCCGCTGTTGAACAGTGCCAGGTTCTCGTTGAAGCCGTTGCTGGAAGCACCCGGCGGGCCGGATTTCTTCATGTTGTCGACGTAGAAGTTCAGCGCGTTCTTCCACTCGGGGCCGTTGAATTCCGGCTGCCACTTCTCATCGAACCAGCGCGCGCCGAAGCCGTTGGCCAGTGTGGTGATCAGCGCCATGTTCTCACCCCAACCGGCTTTGCCGCGCAGGCACAGGCCATATTGCTCTTTGGACTTGTCGGTGAGCTTGGCGGCGAATTCGCCGATCTGGCTCCAGGTCGGGTGCTCAGGCATGCTCAGCCCGGCGTCCTTGAACAGGTCGGTGCGGTAATAGGTGATCGAGCTTTCGGCGTAGAACGGCAGGGCGTACAGCGAGCCCTTGACGGACAAACCGTCACGCACCGAAGGGAACACGTCATCAAGGTCATAGGAAGCCGGCAGGTCTTTCATCGGCTCCAGCCAACCCTTGGCGCCCCACAGTGCGGCTTCGTACATGCCGATGGTCAATACATCGAACTGCCCGCCCTGGGTAGCGATGTCGGTAGTCAGCCGTTGGCGCAACACGTTTTCTTCGAGCACCACCCAGTTCAGCTTGATCTCCGGGTGCTCGGCCTCGAAGGTTTTCGAGAGCTTCTGCATGCGGATCATGTCGCTGTTGTTGACGGTGGCAATGGTCAGGGTTTGCGCGCCAAGGCTGACGGCGCTGAGGGTCATGCATGCAGTCATGCAAGAACAGGCAAGCAGGGTTTTTACTGTGAACTTCATCGCGCACTCCATTTCCGCGCCCAGGGGGCTACAGAAGGACGGTTATTGTTGTTGTGTCTTCCTACAAGGAGTCAGGAAGAGTGTGCGTTGATTACAGCCTTCAAAAGCGGCGGTGACAAATCCTTGGGAGCACTGGGACTGATACTTTTTTGCACTGAGAATCTTCGAGCGCGGATCAGGCACCCGAAGAGGGGTAATGCCTATTTGCTATTTATAGGCACTCCCCAGCCAAACGGCTGACGATGTATCCGATACAAAGCCTTCCAGCACAGGCCCATAACCTGCCTGTGCTTTCGCGTCATAGGCATACCAGCTACCGTTCTGGCATACCGCATTGAGTTCGACCGGCTCGTTGGCTCCGGAGCGCAGAATGCCTTGCGCCATATTGGCCTGCTGAGCAAATTGCTCGCCCAGTTTGCGTGGTGAACAGACCGTCAGGGGTGTATGGGTGCTTTAGTGGTTTTTTTTCGAACGGGCCCCAGCACGCTGATGCTCTCGATCACCATTTTCCGGTTGGAGTCAAATTTGAAGCTTACCCACACCTCGCCAGTCGCCGTGGACCTGATGTAGAACCGATAAAGGCTTGGCTTTTCGACTGATATGTCGTTGAGCCGTCCTGTTCCTTCCGGATGAGCGGCGATGAGTGTTTCACCGGCTTGTTCGCCGCGCAGCCTGATGACCACTTCAACGTCGGCGGCCCCGGTCAGCGCTTTGCCCCAGTCTCTATTGACCGATGTCGAGAACCAGCGACTTTGTTTGTCGTAATTGTCGATATGTATCTGGCCTTCGCCGGTCCAGCCGAAGGTCTCTCCGGGTATTTCAAAGCGGCTGAACTCATTGATTGCACGAGGGGTGGCTGTTTTCTTCATGACGGGGCTCCAATGGACTATTCACAGAGCCAGAGTTCACAATCGCCGTGATCCAGGGAACTGTCACATCTACCAGTTCAGACGGGTGGGCGCTTGCTCAAGCCAGGCTCTGCTCAGTCAACGGGTGCGCCGCCCTGCGCGCGGGCTCATAACCTCAAAGCTCGCGAGCTGGCGGAGGCGGGGGGAGTAAAGATTTTCCACTCATGGTCATGGGGTCGACGTGGGTTGGGGAGCTTTTCCAAAATCCAATACCTGTCCTTCATGACTTCGAACTGTGTGACAGTACCGACGGGGGCCTTCACGGGAACGTTCAAGCGTTTGGATAACTCTTCAGCGAAACCTGTACTGCCGGATTTACTACTGATCATTCTGATTTGGGTAGCGCTGGTTTTTTCCAGCATGGGCGCGATCAGTCCAACGAACGCTTCGGGTGAATAAGACTGCGCATTTTTCAATTCGCTTTTGAAGGTCACTCCACCTTTGTCGCCATGCCCAATGATGTTTAATCGGATTTCATTACTGCCCGCTGGTCGATCCAGGAAGTACTCATACTGGCCGTCTTCAGAGGGGGTAAAGGCAATACTGTTTTTAATTTTTTCAGGCTCGGGTAGATCCTTGAAATCCTTGTACTCACCCAGGGCGTTGAGTTCTTTCGAGGGGCTTTGAATTTCGGCAGGGGCCGCACTTGTTCGTTTCTTGGACGAGCCGAAGCGCTTGGGCCGGTAATCGACTTCGATCTCCTCCCAAAGAGGTTTTTTAATAGTGCCCCAGTTAACATTTACTTTTTTGCCACTCTGTTTTTCCACGTGGGTAAATATATCAACGTCTTTCAGTTGTTTGTTTAACTCCATCTCTGCCAATTCGATAATGTCGGCTTTAGAAAATCTTGGGTACTTTGCCTTGTATTTTGCAAGGGCAGTTTTGTAGATATCCTCAGGGTCTATGCCCGTACCAGATGTGTAACTCACGTCCACTGGGCCTTCATAACCTTTGACCGGCACGCCAGTCAGCGCGTGCAGTTGTGATGCCAGCGAGTTATCACCGCCCTTGGCGGAGTAACAGACCAGCAAACGCACTTCCGGGTAATTCCTGATGTCAATGCCACGGGCGAAAAGCTCATTATTGATGTCTTCAGCCGTAAAGACTTTGTCATTCTCCCCGACAATCAGCGCTCCTTGCTCACCTTCAGGCTTGGCCGCGTGACCGATGATATTCAAGCGTTTAACTTCCTCACCTTTACGATTGTAAGTATCTACATTGGTCTGGATCTCACCGTCCACAGGTGTGATCTTTTCCAGCGGGCCTCCCATTCGAAAGCGTTGTGGCGGCGGGGTAAGGCGTGCATCGCCGTCGATCAATACGCTGGTGTTGGTTGCCGACCTGTTTGAGGTGACGGCTGAAGGCTCCGACAATGAGCGCTCCTTGAACTGGGCGAGCAACGTCGTCAGGTTGACCAGCAGGTCCGTCAGGGCCGCCTCTTTATTTTGCGCGTCATCATCGAGCAGGACGCCCAGGTCATTGATTATGCCCTGGGACTGCATCATCAAGCCGAGCATGGCACCGGGCCCGCGCAATACTGGCAGGACAGAATTGAGCAACAGGAAACCGCCTTCCTTGAGGCTCGCCCAGCGGCTTTGTGCGTCGGCTGTCGATTGCTGTCCGGCCAAGGTGATCAAGCTGCGGGCGTTGGCTTCGTACAGGTGGTTTATCAATGTTCCCGCCTGCAGCGTCTGTTGCAGGCGGGTATCCATGGCCAAGGGAATAGTTTTGTTCATCGGGACAGAGCCCAGGTTTAAACCGAATATCACCAGGTTTGGATGTTTGAAACCGTTGCCACTGTAGGTGTTGCGGGTCTGTTCGTCAGGCAACCAGGCGAGGATGTCGTTTTGCAGCTTGCCTTTGTTCTGTATGGCTTCCAGCAGCGCCTGGCGGGTTGGAAACTGCATCAACGACGCATCGTCCATCAGGGGGCGGTACAGGATGTGCGGGCCGTTCGTGCTGTCCTTGGGTTCGATCAGATAGGCGCCTTCGACCACATCGGTTTTCCCATTGGCCCGGTTATCGAACGCCAGCGGTCGGATCACGATTTCCTGGCCATCAACGATCCTGGGGCCAGGGCCTGGCTTGAATAGCTCCTGAACGTAGCGAAAACCCGTGGTGTTGAAACCGGACTCTGCCTTGATGCTCAGTTCCAGCGCCTTGAACTGCAGCTCCAGCGGTACCTGCTGAGCGAACAGTGCCTGGCGCCGGGCTTTTTCGGTTTGGTCCTCAAGCAGTTTTTTCCTCAGCAAGTCAGGGTAGGTTTTGCCGATATCAAGGTCGTCGACCAACTGCTTGAGTACGCCTTCTTTCTCTAGCTCCGGCACCCTGACTTTGAAGTCAGAGCCTTTATACTTGAGCCCTGTATTGTAAAAGACCTCAATCTGGCCGCTGGGTAATCCTGACAAGTTATTGAGGAGCATGTCTGTCAGGCTCATGGTCTGGCGGACGATTTCCCCGGCGGTACCCTGTGCCCCATAAGCGACTTTGAAGACCACCTCGAGTTTAGCCGCGGGGTGCGCCGTGAGTTTTTTGCTTCTGGGCAAAAAGTCGAATTGCTGCTGGGCGAACGTGTGGATGTCCTTGATATCGCTGTTGTAGCTGCGGCCTTCGTTCAGTTGGTTGAAACTGGCCAGTCCCAGGCTGAGTTCATGCATGATGAAACGCTCGGCCTCGCCTGCGTTGCTCATCCAGTCGGGCAGTGTGGGCGGCGCCTGCACCGAACTGTCCGGGCCACGTGGGGAGGCAGGGGAAATCAGACTGCTGCCGAGATGCCGATTGATGAGGACGTCGGCCTGGCCATCGAACAGATTGCCGGTCATCTCTTCCTTTGAACCGCCCAGGCTTTCGAGCTCATCCCAACTGTTGAAGGGAGTGATTTTGCCGTTGGGCTCCACCAGCAGCAGGATGTCGCGATTGGCTTGCGCCAGGTAGCGATGAACCACCATGTTCGGTGCGGAGTCGGCCAGGCTGTAGACGGTGGCGCCCGATGAGTTGGGGTCAAGTGGGGCGGGGCGCGTGGCGCCTTCGGGATGCCTCACGACCATGTCGATGGTCTTGCGCTGTTCATCATCCAGGCCGGATTGTTTAAGGCTGGCCAGTTGCAGGTTGCTTTTCAGAATGCGGCTGACCAACGTCCGGTGACTGCCGCTGAAAACGGCACCGGTATCAATGCCCGTGTTGAACGCAGGTTTGGCCCAGTACTCACGCAAATTTGCCTCATAGGCCTGGTTCAGTCGGTCCGGCAGCGCACCCATGACGCCGCTCAGAGCTGAAAAGTCGAGGACTAGCGGAGTGTCGGCAGCGGTGCCTGTGCGTGCCAGTCGATCGGGACGCGTGTCAAACGCCCTGGCGGAATCGAGGAAGTCTGGGGCGTCACCGCCAGTCAGGTAGTCGAAGGCAAGTGCCATCAATTGTGTGCGCTTGGGTTTGGAGGGATTGTCCGGATCGGGCGTTTCAATGGCAATCTGGTTGATGTCGAAATCCAGCCCTGGAGAGGCTTCCTTCAGCCTGTTGCTGAGCACTCGAGCGACCACCGAGTAAACG
Source organism: Pseudomonas sp. PA-7-1E (assembly GCF_021605325.1). Taxonomy (NCBI): domain Bacteria; kingdom Pseudomonadati; phylum Pseudomonadota; class Gammaproteobacteria; order Pseudomonadales; family Pseudomonadaceae; genus Pseudomonas; species Pseudomonas sp. PA-7-1E. The sequence continues at coordinate 38,339 of NZ_WKFA01000033.1, read as the reverse complement.
TTGGGCTCACCGGCAAACTGGCGACGGGCAATATCTGCGACGGGGTCAGTGGTGGCGCTCGAGGTTCCGATCGGTGTGGTGGCCGGTTCTGCGCTGCCGGGCGGCGCCGGCGGCTGCACGACGTCCGGGCGTTGTGCCTGGGGGAACTTGCCAGGCTCAAGCATGACCTGCAGCGCAAGGTTCTGTATGGCTTCATCCCGCATATGCCTGACGTGCTGAACGTCCTGTCGGTGGGGCCGCGCAGCATTGCCTTCAGGAGCAAGTAGCGATGGGAATGTCTTGATATCCTGCAACACCCGGATTTGCTCGAGTGCCTCGGCCTTCGTCGTCGGAACCCTCATGGCGTAAAAAGCACCGACGGCATGGGTGGTGGCGGTGTGTTCGCCGATATACAGAATCGGGACGTTGTTCGTAGAGAGTTTGCGCACAACCTCGAAGACGTTGACAGCGGCTTCCTCGAAGCCATCGTCGTATTTGGAAAAACTGCTGCGTTTGCCGTTAATGGTGCCATCCAGAAATCCGGAAGGCGTTAGTTTCAGGTTTGAAATGTTGATGTTGTTATTCTTCGCAAACGTCGCGAACGGCTCGTTTTTGAGTGCGTGCGTCAGCTGTGACCAAAGCTGCCCGAATGTTGAGTGAGTTGGAATGTCATGGACTGTGCCGAAGGAAGACGGCATGTAACGGCTGGTAGCGTGTACATTGACCTCCTCCATCAGGGCGGTGGCGAGTTTATCTGCCATGTCCGCGTCAGCCTGACTCACCAACGGCTCGGCTGTGTTTCGGCCTTCCAGGGTCACTACACCGGCCGATGGGCTGCGTGGGGTCCGAATCAAGCTGGTTTGCGCGTCCACTGTTGCAGGGGATGGAGGCAAAGTTCGGGGCGGGGTGGGTAAGGGCGAGTACGTTGCAATAATGCTCATGGGGGCCTCATGGGTACGATAAGAAAGCGCGTGGTCAGCAACTGACTTGTCACTTTTTGGTCATACACAGGGAGGCGTTCCGCCCCAGCTATTACGGGATGTGATCGGGACAGGCGTGAGAGCGTTCGCCAGATGGCCAGCTTGCGGTTTTTAACTGAAGTGCGAGGCGTCTACCGGCATCAGGTTCTGCTCCGTCAACCGCTGCATCGCCAACCGTCGGTAGTGGGAAGGGGTCATGCCCTTGAGTTGCTGAAAGCGTCGGTTGAAGTTGGAAATATTGTTGAAGCCTGACTCAAAGCACACATCCGTGACGGCCTTGTCACCGTCCGCGAGTAATTCACAGGACTTGCTGATGCGCAGCCGGTTGACGAATTCGATAAAGGTGCGACCGGTCGCCTGCTTGAACACCCGCGAGAAGTAGGTCGGCTTCATCCCCAGGTATTGCGCCACTTCTTCCAGCGGTAGCTCGCGGGCGTAATGTGCAAAGATGTAATCCACTGCCCGGTTGGTGCGGTCTATGCTGTGCTCGTCGGCCAATTGCGGCGTGGTTACGCCGGACAGCAATTGGTAGTCCTCGCACACGCTCAACACGTCCAGCAAGATAAAAAACTGCCCCAGGCGCGCCATGCCCTTGGCGTCCTCGATGTGTTGCATCAAGGTCATGGCCTGGGTGATGGTTTTTTTGCAGCGAAATTCGATGCCGTACTGCGCGCGCTCCAGCAGCGGTGCGAGGTTCTTGAGTTCAGCAAAAATATGGCTGCCGCTCTCGAACAGGTCATCGGTGAAGTTCACCAGCATGTCACGCTTGGGCACCACTTCGTCTTCTTCCACCTGGCTGATCCAGTTATGGGGCAGGTTGGGGCCGGTGAGGAACAGGCTTTCGGGGTAGAAGTTGCCGATGTAGTCACCGATAAACACCTTGCCGGAGCTGGCGACGATCAGGTGCAGCTCGTATTCCTTGTGGAAGTGCCAGCGCACCAGCGGGCAGGGGAAGCCGTGTTGGCGATAGATGATGGACAGGCCGTTGTGGTCGTCCATCAACTCGTAGGAAGGGTCAGTAATGCGCGTTGCTCGGGTCATGCTGCCGTCGCTTTATTGTGATCGCTGCGTAGGATAATGCCCCGTCACGCACGTCCTCGCCAGCAGCAGTGTTTACAGGGTGCGGTTTTTCGCCTCGATCCACTGGGACATGTATTGGGTACTTTTATGCGCGTGGTGGCGCAGCATGCTGCCGGTGAAGTTGTCCCGGCGATGGGCAGCGAGGTCGCGGCGACAGCGTTCCAGGCATTCCACCAAGGCGGCCCCGTGGATGTTCTGGTCATAGCGCCGGGCCAGCAGTTGGCGCCCGTGTTCCTGGGCCCGGGTCCAGCGCTCACGGTCCTGATAAAGGGCCACGGCAGCGGCAGCCAGGGCCGGCGCATCCTGTGCAATCACGCCGGGCCAGGGCTGGTCATCGCCCATGGCCTCGGCGCCGATTGGGGTCGTGACACTGGGCGTGCCGCACAGCATGGCGTCGACCAACTTGCCCTTGATGCCCGCGCCAAAGCGCAACGGTGCCAGGCAGATGCGCGCGGCGGTCATGACTTGCAGCGCATCTTCGGCCCAGTTCATTACATGGAAACCCTGGGCCTGATTGTGCAGGGCGGTGGCCTTGGGCGGGGTGTAGGCGCCGTAGATATGCAATTGGGCGCCTGGCAGTTGTTGGCGGATCAGTGGCCACAGGCGGTGCTTCATCCACAGCACCGCATCCCAATTGGGCGCGTGGCGGAAGTTACCGATGCTGAGGAAATGCGCACGGTCGTCAAAGGGCGCAAATGCGTCGGTGGGCGGTTGCAGCATCAAGGGGCACCAGTGGAGCAGGGCGGCAGGCACCTTGAACTGTTCGGTGAGCAGGCGGATTTCCACGTCGGAGATCATCAAGCTGATGTCACAGCGGTAAATGGCGGCGATTTCGCGTTTGGCCAGGTCGGTGTCGGCCATGCGTTGGAACTCGTCTTCCAGCGCCGGCGCGAACAGGGCGCTGAAGTCGTCGCTGTCGGGTTGGGCTTTCACCTGCTCTTTGAGCCGCTGGTGACGGGCGTCGCGCAGGCTTTGCAGGTCGGAGGTTTCCAGCACGCGAAGGGCGTCGGGGCAGCATTGTTCTACGCGCCAGCCGAATTGCTCCTCCATCATGAAACGGTCGAACAGCACGATATCCGGGGCCAGTTCGCGAATAAAGTCGTCGAAACTGCTGTTATTCAGTTCGATGGTGCGTTCGGCGATCCCTAGTGCCGGCAAGTCGGCCTTGTGCTCGCCAATGGTGGCCGGGCTGCTGAAGGTAATGTCCCAACCTTGCGTAAGAAAACTCTCAAGAATTTGCATCATATGCCCGCCCGCGGCCGAGGAGCGGGGCTCCGGCCAGACGTAACCAATGACCAGGACTTTGGTGACAGGCTGATTCATCGGCAAAGGTTTCCTTGAAGGGCGGGCGAAAAGCGCGCAATTAAACCACAACCTGACGACATGACAATTTGTGTCTGGCGGTAGGTAGCGTCGGCACTTTGTGGTTAACTTCCGCCTCTCGAATTTGTTTAACCAAAAACCAGCATAAGGATTCCGTTCATGGCTCAAGTCACCCTTAAAGGCAACCCGGTCCAGGTTGAAGGCGAACTGCCGAAAGTCGGCGCCAAAGCTGCAGACTTCACCCTGACCGCCGGCGACCTGTCCAACGCCACCCTGGCTACCTTTGCCGGCAAGCGCAAAGTGCTGAACATCTTCCCAAGCGTTGATACCCCAACCTGCGCCACTTCCGTGCGCAAGTTCAATGCCCAGGCCAACGATGTGGCCAACACCGTGGTCCTGTGCATCTCCTCCGACCTGCCATTCGCCCAAGCGCGTTTCTGTGGCTCCGAAGGCCTGGAAAACGTTAAGAACCTGTCGGATTTCCGCAATGCCGACTTCGCCGTTGACTATGGTGTTTCCATCGCTGACGGCCCGCTGCAGGGCCTGACCGCTCGCGCTGTCGTGGTGCTGGATGAAAACGACAACGTGCTGCACAGCGAGTTGGTCAAGGAAATTGCTGAAGAGCCAAACTACGACGCCGCCCTGGCTGTGTTGAAGTAACTGTTTCTACGTATGACTGTCGTTTGGCAGTAACACGTATGATGCATGATTGCGGCCTGGCCTAGTCCAGGCCGTTTTTATTTGAGCGTCAGCGGTTTAGCGAAATAGCCGGTGGACTAAGATCAGAAGTTAAACGTTGTAAGCCCAAAGTAAATAGCCGGTAAAGGTGCTTTTCTTAAGGCCCCCCAGTGCTTATCTTTCAGCCTCCCAAAGTAGAAGCTCTCGCGCCCAATGGTTGATCACTCCATGCAATCCTCCCCCCGCAACTCCCGCCGCTGGCTGTTTGGCCTGCTCGTGCTGCTGGTTATCGCCGGCCTGTGCTGGAAATTCTGGCCCAGCGGCGCGGCCCATAAAGACGCTCCGGCCGGGCACACGGGTAAAACCGGCATGGCGCGCCCGGGCTTCGGCGGGTCCACTGGCCCAGTGCCGGTGCGCGTGGCCCCTGCAGTGCTGGGTGAGTTCCCGGTGTACTACAAGGCGCTGGGCACGGTCACGGCGCTGAACACCATTAATGTGCGCAGCCGGGTGGGCGGCGAGTTGGTCAAGATCGCCTTCGAGGAAGGGCAAATGGTCAAGGCCGGCGACCTGCTGGCAGAAATCGACCCGCGCAGCTACCAGAACGCCTTGCTCCAGGCCCAGGGCACCTTGCTGCAGAACCAGGCCCAGTTGAAGAACGCCCAGGTCGATGTACAGCGTTATCGCGACCTGTACGCCCAGGACAGTATCGCCAAGCAAACCCTGGACACCGCCGAAGCGCTGGTGTTGCAGTACCAGGGCACGGTCAAGACCAACCAGGGCGCGGTGGACGACGCAAAGCTCAACCTGGAATTCACCAAAATCCGCGCGCCCATCAGCGGCCGGGTCGGTTTGCGCCAGCTTGACGTCGGCAACCTCGTCGCCGCCAACGACACCACCGCCCTGGCGGTAATCACCCAGACCCAGCCAATCAGCGTGGCCTTCACCCTGCCGGAAAATACCTTGGAAACCGTGCTGGCTCGTTACCACGCCGGTAACAAGTTGCCCGTGGAAGCCTGGGACCGTGGCGACGTGAAAAAGCAGGCAGTCGGTGTACTGCAAAGCCTGGACAACCAGATTGACGTCACCACCGGCACACTGAAATTCAAGGCGCGTTTCGATAACAAGGACCAGGCGCTGTTCCCCAACCAGTTCGTCAATGTGCACCTGCTGGCTGATACCTTGAAGAACGTGGTGCTGGCGCCATCTGCGGCGATCCAGTTCGGCAACAATGGCACCTTTGTCTACAAGCTCGACGGCGACAAGAAGGTCAAGGTCCAGCCCTTGGTGGTAGGTGACACCGATGGCGAAAACACCGTGATCAAGGACGGCCTGGTCGCTGGCGACCGCGTGGTGCTGGAAGGCACCGACCGCCTCAAGGACGGCAGCGAGATCGAAGTGGTCAACGCCAGCAGCGAGGTGCCGACCACGCCGACCGAGCACCTGCAAGGCAAGCCCGCAGCGAAAGGGGAGACCGGGGCTGACGCCGGCAAGGCGCAAAAGGTCGGTTCATGAACCTGTCGCGCCTGTTCATCCTTCGCCCGGTCGCCACCACGCTGAGCATGCTGGCCATTGTCCTGGCCGGCATCATTTCGTACCGCCTGCTGCCGGTGTCGGCGTTGCCCCAGGTGGATTACCCGACTATCCGGGTGATGACCCTGTACCCCGGCGCCAGCCCCGATGTGATGACCAGCGCGGTCACCGCACCGCTGGAGCGCCAGTTCGGGCAGATGCCCGGGCTGACCCAGATGGCCTCTACCAGCTCCGGCGGCGCCTCGGTGCTGACCCTGCGTTTCAACCTCGACATCAATATGGATGTGGCCGAGCAACAGGTGCAGGCCGCGATCAACGCCGCCACCAACCTGTTGCCCAAGGATCTGCCGGCGCCGCCGGTGTACAACAAGGTCAACCCGGCGGATACCCCGGTGCTGACCCTGGCAATCACCTCCAAGACCATGTTGCTGCCCAAGCTCAATGATTTGGTCGACACACGCATGGCGCAGAAAATCGCGCAGATCAGCGGTGTCGGCATGGTCAGCATCGCCGGTGGCCAGCGCCAGGCCGTGCGTATCAAGGTCAACCCCGAGGCCCTGGCGGCCAATGGCTTGAACCTCTCGGACGTACGCGCCCTGATCGCCGCCTCCAACGTCAACCAGCCCAAAGGTAACTTTGACGGCCCCACCCGCGTTTCGATGCTCGACGCCAACGACCAACTGGTCTCGCCCGAGCAATACGCCGAACTGATCCTGGCCTACAACAATGGCGCTCCGCTGCGGCTCAAGGATGTCGCGCAGATCGTCGACGGCGCCGAAAACGAGCGCCTTGCCGCCTGGGCCAACGAGAACCAGGCCGTGTTGCTCAATATCCAGCGCCAGCCGGGCGCCAACGTGATCGAGGTGGTAGACCGTATCAAGGCCCTGCTGCCGAGCATCACCGACAACCTGCCGGCCGGCCTGGACGTGACGGTGCTCACCGACCGCACCCAGACCATCCGCGCTTCGGTCAAAGACGTGCAACACGAGCTTCTGATCGCCATTGCTCTGGTGGTCATGGTGACGTTCCTGTTCCTGCGCCGGGTCAGCGCCACGATCATTCCGTCCATCGCCGTGCCGCTGTCCCTGGTGGGCACCTTTGGTGTGATGTACCTGGCCGGATTCTCCATCAATAACCTGACGCTGATGGCCCTGACCATCGCCACCGGGTTTGTGGTGGACGACGCCATCGTGATGCTGGAGAACATTTCGCGCTATATCGAGGAAGGCGAGACGCCGATGGCGGCCGCGCTCAAGGGCGCCAAGCAGATCGGTTTCACCCTGGTGTCCCTCACGCTGTCGTTGATCGCGGTATTGATCCCGTTGCTGTTCATGGCCGACGTGGTCGGGCGGCTGTTCCGTGAGTTTGCCATCACCCTGGCAGTGGCGATCTTGATTTCCCTGGTAGTGTCCCTGACCCTCACGCCCATGATGTGCGCGCGCCTGCTCAAGCGCGAACCCAAGGAAGAAGAGCAGGGCCGCTTCTACAAAGCCAGCGGCGCCTGGATTGATTGGCTGATCGAAGCCTACGGCCGCAAGTTGCAGTGGGTGCTCAAGCACCAGCCGCTGACGTTGCTGGTGGCGATCGCCACCCTGGGGCTTACGGTGGTGCTGTACCTGGTGGTGCCCAAGGGTTTTTTTCCGGTGCAGGACACCGGGGTGATCCAGGGTATTTCCGAGGCGCCGCAGTCGATTTCCTTTGCGGCCATGAGCCAGCGCCAGCAGGAACTGGCGAAGATCATTCTCGCCGACCCTGCGGTCGAGAGCCTGTCGTCCTACATTGGCGTGGATGGCGATAACGCCACCCTCAACAGCGGCCGCTTGCTCATCAACCTCAAGGCTCACGGCCAGCGCGACTTGAGCGCAGCCGAGGTCATCACCCGCCTGCAACCGCAGATCGACAAGCTGGTGGGTATCCGCCTGTTCATGCAACCGGTGCAGGACCTCACCATCGAGGACAGGGTCAGCCGTACCCAGTACCAGTTCAGCATGTCCTCCCCGGACGCCGAGTTGTTGGCGTTATGGAGCGGCAAGCTGGTACACGCCCTCAGCCAGTTGCCGGAACTCACCGACGTGGCCAGTGACCTGCAGGACAAAGGCTTGCAGGTGTACCTGGTGATCGACCGCGACGCGGCCTCGCGCCTGGGCGTAAGTGTCTCGACCATCACCGATGCGCTGTATGACGCCTTCGGCCAGCGCCAGATCTCCACCATCTACACCCAGGCCAGCCAGTATCGAGTGGTGTTGCAGGCCCAGTCCGGCGAAACCCTCGGCCCGGCGGCCCTCAACCAGATCCATGTGAAAACCACTGACGGTGGTCAGGTACGGCTGTCGAGCCTGGCCCATGTGGAACAGCGCCAGGCGCAATTGGCAATTGCCCATATCGGCCAGTTCCCGGCGGTGATGATGTCGTTCAACCTGGCGCCCGGCGTAGCGTTGGGCAAAGGCGTGGAACTGATCAACCAGACCCAGAAGGACATCGGCATGCCGGTGGGCGTGCAAACCCAGTTCCAGGGCGCGGCCCAGGCGTTCGAAGCCTCGTTGTCGAGCACCTTGCTGTTGATCCTGGCGGCGGTGGTCACCATGTACATCGTGCTCGGTGTGCTCTATGAGAGCTACATCCACCCGATCACTATCCTATCGACCTTGCCGTCGGCGGCGGTGGGGGCCTTGCTGGCGTTGCTGCTCAGTGGCAATGACCTGGGCATGATCGCGATCATCGGCATCATCCTGCTGATCGGTATCGTGAAAAAGAACGCGATCATGATGATCGACTTCGCCCTCGACGCCGAACGCAACCAGGGCCTGGACCCGCAGACCGCGATCTACCAGGCCGCGCTGTTGCGCTTCCGGCCAATCCTGATGACCACCCTGGCTGCCTTGTTCGGCGCGGTGCCTTTGATGCTAGCGAGCGGCTCCGGCGCCGAACTGCGCCAGCCCCTGGGCCTGGTGATGGTCGGCGGGTTGCTGGTGAGCCAGGTGTTGACGCTGTTCACCACGCCGGTGATCTACCTGTACTTCGATCGTCTTGGCCGGCGCTGGCGCAAAGAGCCACAACGCCTGGAGCCGGTTGAGCCATGAACCTGTCCGGACCTTTCATCCGCCGGCCGGTCGCGACCATGCTGCTGAGCCTGGCGATCATGTTGCTCGGTGGCGTCAGCTTCAATTTGTTGCCGGTGTCGCCATTGCCGCAGATCGACTTTCCGGTGATCGTGGTGTCGGCCAGCTTGCCCGGCGCCAGCCCCGAGGTGATGGCGTCTACGGTGGCCACGCCGCTGGAGCGTTCATTCGGCGCGATTGCCGGTATCACCACCATGAGCAGCTCGTCGAGCCAGGGCTCTACCCGGGTGATTCTGGCGTTCGATTCCGACCGCGATATCAACGGGGCGGCGCGGGAAGTGCAGGCGGCCATCAACGCGTCGCGCAACCTGCTGCCCAGTGGCATGCGCAGCATGCCCACCTACAAGAAGATCAACCCGTCCCAGGCGCCGATCATGGTGCTGTCGCTGACCTCCGACGTGTTGCAGAAGGGTCAGTTGTACGACCTGGCCTCGACCATTCTGTCCCAGAGCCTGTCCCAGGTGCCGGGTGTGGGCGAAGTGCAGATCGGCGGCAGTTCGCTGCCGGCGGTGCGCATCGAACTGGAACCCAAGGCCCTCGATCAGTACGGCGTCGCCCTGGACGATGTGCGCAACACCATCGCCAATGCCAACCAGCGCCGGCCCAAAGGCTCACTGGAAGACAGCGAGCGCAACTGGCAGATCCAGGCCAACGACCAGTTGGAGAAAGCCAAGGACTATGAGCCCCTGCTGATTCGCTACCAGGACGGCGCCGCCCTGCGCCTCAAGGACGTGGCGAAGATCACTGATGGCGTGGAAGACCGCTACAATAGCGGCTTCTTCAACAATGATTCGGCGGTGTTGCTGGTGATCAACCGCCAGTCCGGCGCCAACATCATCGAAACCGTGCGGCAGATCAAGGCGCAGTTGCCGGCGTTGCAGGCGGTGTTGCCGTCCAGCGTCAAGCTCAGCCTGGCCATGGACCGCTCGCCAGTGATCACTGCCACCCTGCATGAGGCGGAAATGACCCTGCTGATTGCCGTGGGGCTGGTGATCCTGGTGGTGTACCTGTTCTTGGGTAACTTCCGTGCTTCGCTGATCCCGACCCTGGCGGTGCCGGTGTCGCTGGTGGGCACCTTTGCGGTGATGTACCTGTATGGCTTTTCGCTGAATAACTTTTCGCTGATGGCGCTGATCCTCGCCACCGGTTTGGTCGTGGACGATGCCATCGTGGTGCTGGAGAACATTTCCCGGCACATCGACGACGGCGTGCCACCGATGAAAGCCGCCTACCTGGGCGCCCAGGAAGTGGGCTTTACCTTGCTGTCGATGAACGTGTCGCTGGTGGCGGTGTTCCTGTCGATCCTGTTCATGGGCGGCATTGTTACCAACCTGTTCCGCGAGTTTTCCATCACCTTGTCGGCGGCGATCATCGTCTCGCTGATTGTCTCGCTGACCTTGACACCCATGCTGTGTGCTCGCTGGTTGAAGCCGCATGTGAAGGACCGGCAGACCGGTTTGCAGCGCTGGAGCCAGAAGATCAACGAGCGCATGGTCGCCGGCTACGCCACCAGCCTGGATTGGGTGCTGCGCCATCGGCGCCTGACCTTGCTCAGCCTGTTCGTCACCGTGGGCGTGAATATCGCGCTGTACGTGGTGGTGCCCAAAACCTTCATGCCCCAGCAGGACACCGGCCAGTTGATCGGCTTTGTGCGCGGTGACGATGGCCTGTCGTTCAGCGTCATGCAGCCGAAGATGGAGATCTTTCGCCAGGCGGTGCTCAAGGACCCGGCGGTGCTCAGTGTGGCCGGCTTTATCGGTGGCAACCAAGGCACTAACAACGCAGTGATGCTGGTGCGCCTCAAGCCGCTTGGCGAACGCAAGATCTCCGCCCAGGCGGTGATCGAGCGCCTGCGCAAGGAGGTGCCGCTGGTGCCGGGCGGGCGCTTGTTCCTCATGGCCGACCAGGACCTGCAGTTCGGGGGCGGCCGCGACCAGACCAGCGCGCAATATTCCTACATCCTGCAAAGCGGCGACCTGGCCGCGTTGCGCCTGTGGTACCCGAAAGTGGTGGCGGCGATGCGTGAGTTGCCGGAGCTGACCGCCATCGACGCCCGCGAAGGCCGCGGTGCGGCCCAAGTGACGTTGATTGTCGACCGCGACCAGGCCAAGCGCCTGGGCATCGACATGGACATGGTCACGGCGGTGCTCAACAACGCCTACAGCCAACGGCAGATTTCCACCATTTACGACAGCCTCAACCAGTACCAGGTGGTGATGGAGGTCAACCCAAAATACGCCCAAGACCCGATCACCCTCAACCAGGTGCAGGTGATCACGGCCGACGGCGCACGGGTGCCGTTGTCGACCATTGCCCACTATGAGAACAGCCTGGCCGACGACCGCGTCAGCCATGAAGGCCAGTTCGCTTCGGAGAATATCGCCTTCGACATGGCGCCCGGGGTCACGGTGGAGCAGGGCACGGCGGCTATCGAGCGTGCGATTGCCAAAGTCGGGTTGCCCGAGGATGTGATCGCCAAGATGGCCGGCACTGCCGATGCGTTCGCCGCGACCCAGAAAGGCCAGCCGTTCATGATTCTCGGCGCGCTGGTGGCGGTGTACCTGGTGCTGGGTATCTTGTATGAAAGCTACATCCACCCGCTGACCATCCTGTCTACGCTGCCGTCGGCCGGTGTCGGTGCGTTGTTGGCGATCTACCTGCTCGGGGGCGAGTTCAGCCTGATCTCGCTGCTGGGTTTGTTCCTGTTGATCGGCGTGGTGAAGAAGAACGCGATCCTGATGATCGACCTGGCGCTGCAATTGGAGCGCAACGATGGCATGAGCCCGCTGGAGTCGATCCGCAGCGCCTGCCTGTTGCGCCTGCGGCCGATCCTGATGACCACCCTGGCCGCGATCCTCGGTGCCTTGCCGTTGCTGCTCGGCAGTGGTGATGGTGCGGAAATGCGCCACCCGTTGGGCCTGACCATTATTGGCGGCCTGGTGTTCAGCCAGGTCCTGACCCTTTACACCACCCCGGTGGTTTACCTTTACCTGGACCGCGCGCGCCATCGCTTCAACGCCTGGCGCGGCGTGCGTACCGATGCTGCCCTGGACACTGCGCTATGACCGACTCAACCCAATCCCTCGTAGCTGCGGGCCTGCTGTGGCGAGGTAGCTTGCTTCCGCTGGGCTGCGAAGCGGCCCCCAAAAAGCCTGGGAGTGCTTCGCCCTCCAGCGCAAGCAATCTCCCTCGCCACAATAAAGCTGGCGGCAATGGCATGAAGTTATTGGCCGTGATGATGTGTGGTGTGTTGCTCAGCGCCTGCGCCATCGGCCCTGACTACAAACGCCCGGACGTCATCGAGCCGGTGCAGTTCAAGGAGGCCCAAGGCTGGCGCCAGGCTAACCCGAGCGACTCCCTGGCGCGTGGCGCCTGGTGGGAGCTGTACGGTGACCGACAACTCAATGACCTGGTGGTGCGCCTTAACACGTCCAACCAGACCGTCGCCCAGGCCGAGGCGCGTTTTCGCCAGGCACAGGCGCTGGTACGCAGCTCACGGGGGGCCTTTTACCCCAGCGTTGACCTGAGCGTCGGCAAGACCCGCGCCAGCCAGGGCACCGGCAGCAGCAGTGCCAGCCTCAGCAGTTCCAGCAGCGGTATCCGCGACACCCTCAACGCCCAGTTGGGCGTGAGTTGGGAAGCCGATATCTGGGGCAAGTTGCGCCGAGGCCTGGAGGCCAACGAAGCCAGCGCCGAGGCGAGCTCGGCCGACTTGGCCGCGATGCGCCTGAGCCAACAGTCCGAACTGGTGCAAAGCTACCTGCAACTGCGGGTCATGGACGAGCAGACGCGTTTGCTGCAAGCCACGCTGGACACCTACCAGCGCTCATTGAAAATGACCGAAAACCAATACCGTGCCGGTGTGGCTGGCAAGGATGCCATCGCCCAGGCGCAAACCCAGCTCAAGACCACTCAGGCCAGCCTGATCGATCTGATCTGGCAGCGTGCCCAATTGGAAAACGCCATCGCCGTACTGATCGGTGAGGCGCCAGCCAACTTCAACTTGGCGGTGAGTAAAGACATCCCGGCCCTGCCGCAGATACCGGTGAGCCTGCCGTCCCAGTTGCTGGAGCGTCGCCCCGATATCGCCTCGGCCGAGCGCTCGGTCATCGCCGCCAACGCCAATATTGGCGTGGCCAAGGCTGCCTATTACCCCGACCTGACCTTGAGCTTGGCGGGGGGCTACTCCAGCAGCACCTATGAAGATTGGATCAGCCTGCCAAACCGCTTCTGGTCGGTAGGGCCGAAACTGGCGATGACCCTGTTCGATGGCGGCCAGCGCTCGGCGGAAGTCGACCGCACCGTGGCCAGCTATGACGAGACCGTGGCCAAATACCGCCAGACCGTACTGGACGGTTTCCGTGAGGTGGAAAACTACATGGTCCAGCTCAAGGTGCTCGCCGATGAGGCGGTGGTTAGCAATGAAGCACTGGAAGCCGCGCGTGAATCCTTGCGCTTGACCGAAAACCAGTACAAGGCCGGGTTGATTGCCTATCTGGATGTGGTCACGGTGCAGGCGACGGCATTGAGCAACGAGCGCACGGTATTGACCTTGCTGCAGTCGCGGCTGGTGGCCAGTGTGCAGTTGATCGCAGCATTGGGCGGAGGCTGGGATGGCCAGACCTCCCTGGCCGAAAAGGAGTAACCGGATACGCCGCGCATCCTGTGGGTGCAAGATCAAATGTGTGGGCTTGCCCCAATGCCAGTCAGTCAAGCACAGCACCCTGGGGGGAGCTGGCTTGCCTGCGAAAGCGTTAGTGCAGTAGCAGATGCGGTGACTGACACACCGCCTTCGCGGGCAAGCCCGCTCCCACAGGAAATCTGCGCAAGCCCCGCACATTTTGATGTCCATGATGTGGTTGAAAACAGCCAGATAAAGCCAGCCGATTGACGCCAGAAATTGCGTGATGGCCAATGGATTAATTAATCACCTGTCCTGTATTCATACTCGCTACAATCGCCCGATTTGCCACCCGGCACGGGCTTTTGCGCCGGTCGCCTGCGAGACGTCCCATGCTGATCGGTAGCTATTCAACCTCCCTTGTCGTGATTTCCCTGTGCGTGGCCATCCTGGCGTCCTACACCGCCTTGGACCTGGCCGGGCGTATCGCGACCGCCAAGGGGCGTGCCGTTTACCTGTGGATCACGGGTGGCGCAGTGGCGATGGGCGTCGGCATCTGGTCCATGCACTTTATCGGGATGTTGGCCCTGCGCCTGCCGTTTGCCCTTGGGTTTGAGGTAGGCATTACCCTGTTGTCGCTGTTGATCGCCGTGCTATCCAGTGGCTTCGCGTTATGGCTGGTCAGCCAGCCACGCTTGCCGGCCTGGCAACTGGCGTTTGGCGCACTGGTGATGGGGGCCGGTATCGCCAGCATGCATTACACCGGCATGGCCGCGATGCGCATGACGCCGGGCATCGACTACGACCCGGCCTTGTTCGGCGCTTCGTTGTTGATCGCGGTGGTGGCTTCCGGCGCCGCGCTGTGGATCGCCTTCAACCTGCGGCGCAACACACCTTATGTGCGTCTGGCTCGGGGCGGCGCAGCCGTGGTGATGGGCGTGGCCATCGTTGGGATGCACTACACCGGGATGGCTGCGGCGCGCTTTGCCGATGACAGCTTCTGCGGTGCCGCACTGACGGGCCTGAGCGGCAAGGGCCTGGATAACCTGGTCTTGGTCACTTCGCTGGCGGTATTGGTCATTGCGCTGTTGACGTCGGTGCTGGATGCGCGCCTGGAAGCGCGCACCGCCGTACTCGCCGATTCCCTGACCCTGGCCAACCAGGAACTCACCCACCTGGCCCTGCATGACATGCTCACCGGCCTGCCCAATCGCACCTTGCTGGCAGATCGCATACAACAAGGCATCCAGGCGGTGCACGAGCGGGGCGGTTGCTTTGCCTTGATGTTTATCGACCTGGATGGTTTCAAACCGGTCAACGATGCCTTTGGTCATCACCTGGGCGACCAGTTGCTGCGCGAAGTTGGCTTGCGCCTGCGCGAGGACTTGCGCAGCCAGGATACCTTGGCCCGCATCGGCGGCGATGAGTTCGTGTTGCTGGTGCAACTCACCCAGCCCGATGATGCGATGGGCTTGGCCGAGCGCCAGGTGGGCCTGATCAACCGCACGTTCACGGTGGCCGAGCATGAGTTGCAGATCTCGGCCAGCATCGGCATCGCCATGTTCCCGGGCAACGGTAGCAACCCCCAGGAACTGCTGATGAACGCCGACGCGGCGATGTATCACGCCAAGGGCATGGGCAAGAATGGCTACAGCTTCTTCGATGTGTCGATGAACACCAATGCGCGCAAACAACTGCAATTGCTGCAGGACCTGCGCATTGCCCTTGAGCAGGGGCAATTTCGTTTGCATTACCAACCCAAGTTCGACGCCGTCAGTGGTCTTGCCGTGGGGGCCGAGGCGCTGTTGCGCTGGGAGCATCCGCATCAGGGCTTGCTGATGCCCGCTACGTTTATTGCACTGGCGGAGAAAACCGGGCTGATCATTCCCATCGGCGAATGGGTGCTCGATGAAGCTTGTCGCCAGATGAGTCAGTGGTACGCACAGGGTTATGAGCACTGGCGCATTGCCGTGAACCTCTCGGCGTTGCAGTTCTGCCACGCCGGGTTGGTCAACAGCGTAGCGGCTGCACTGGAACGGTACCAATTGCCGGCCAACAGCCTCACGCTGGAAATCACCGAGACCACCGCCATGAGCGATGCCGATGCGAGCATGACGGTATTGCAGCAACTGTCGGACATGGGGGTTGACCTGTCCATCGATGACTTTGGCACCGGTTACTCCAGCCTGATGTACCTCAAGCGCCTGCCGGCCAACGAGCTGAAGATCGATCGCGGTTTTGTGCGTGACCTGGAACACGACAGCGATGACGCGGCCATCGTCTCGGCCATCGTGGCCCTCGGCCAGGCCCTGGGCCTGCGGATCGTCGCCGAGGGGGTGGAAACCGATGTGCAGCAGCACTTCCTCACCCGCCTGGGGTGTGACTCCTTGCAAGGCTACTTATTGGGGCATCCATTGCCGGCCGATAGCTTCATGGCGAATATCCGGGGCGCCGAACAGCCGGCGCCTGACAAAAGCAGTCAGTGACGGGTATTCTTGGATCCAACCCTGAACATCCGGTTGAATCGGGAGGCCGCAGCCATGGACAAAGTCGTCATCATCACGGGGGGCAGTCGTGGCATTGGCGCCCAAACGGCATTGCTCGCCGCTCGCCAAGGCTATCGCATCTGCATCAACTACCAGTCTGATGAAGACGCTGCCCTGCGTGTACTGGATCAGGTTCGCGCGCTGGGTGCCCAGGCGATTGCCGTGCGGGCCGATGTCAGCAGCGAGGATGAAGTGATCGCTCTGTTCAATCGCGTTGATACGGAACTGGGCCGGGTCACCGCGCTGGTGAATAACGCCGGCACCGTGGGGCATAAGTCGCGGGTCGATGAGATGTCCGAGTTTCGTATCCTCAAAATCCTCAAGACCAATGTGCTGGGCCCGATCCTGTGTGCCAAACACGCGGTATTGCGCATGTCGCCCCGGCATGGAGGGCAGGGAGGCAGTATCGTCAACGTGTCGTCGGTGGCGGCGCGGCTGGGCTCGCCGGGAGAGTATGTCGACTACGCGGCCTCCAAGGGGGCGCTGGACACCTTTACCCTGGGGCTGTCCAAGGAGGTGGCGGGCGAGGGCATTCGCGTCAACGCCGTGCGCCCTGGCTATATCTTTACCGATTTCCATGCCCTGAGCGGCGACCCGGACCGGGTCAGCAAGCTGGAATCCGGTATCCCGATGGCGCGTGGCGGGCGCCCGGATGAAGTGGCAGAGGCGATTATCTGGTTACTGTCGGACAAGGCATCGTATTCCACCGGAACGTTTATCGACTTGGGCGGCGGCCGTTAAAACGAGCGCACGATCCGCCCTAGTGTCTCCATGGCCTTTTCCGACGCCTCGTTCCAAGGGCTTCCGTAATTCAGGCGAATGCAGTTTCTGAACCGCTGAGTGGCGGAAAAGATCGGCCCCGGCGCAATGCTGATGCCCTGGGCCAGAGCCATCTGGAACAATTTCAGCGAGTCGGTCTGCTCCGGCAGTTCCAACCACAGAAAATAGCCTCCCGCCGGCTGGCTGACCCGTGTTTGCGCCGGAAAATAACGAGCGATGGCCGCCAGCATGGCGCTTTGCTGTTCTTCCAGGGCGTAGCGCAGTTTGCGCAGGTGCCGGTCATAGCCGCCGTGTTGCAGGTAGTCGGCAATCGCCGCCTGGGCCGGCATTGACGGGCACAGTGAGGTCATCAGTTTCAGCCGCTCGACCTTCTGTGCGAAGCGCCCGGCGGCGACCCAGCCCACGCGGTAACCCGGTGCCAGGCTCTTGGCAAAGGAGCCACAGTGCATCACCAGCCCTTCGGTGTCGAAGGCCTTGGCCGGTTTCGGGGCCTGTTGCCCGTAATACAATTCGGCGTAGACGTCATCTTCGATCAGAGGCACTTGATGGCTGCGCAGCAGTTCCACCAGCGCCTGTTTTTTCTCTTCAGGCAACGTGGCGCCCATGGGGTTCTGGAAGCTGGTCATGGTCCAGCAGGCCTTGATCGGATAGCGCTCAAGGCTTTGGGCCAGGGCGTTCAGGTCAATACCGTCGCGCGGGTGCACCGGGATCTCCACAGCCTTGAGCTTCAGGCGTTCAAGCACTTGCAAGCAGGCGTAGAACGCCGGCGCTTCGATGGCCACCAGGTCGCCCGGTTCGGTCACGGCCTGCAGGCACAGGTTGAGTGCTTCGAGGGCGCCGTTGGTGATCAGCAACTCCTCCATCGGCAGCATCAGGCCGCCGACCATATAGCGCAGGGCAATCTGGCGGCGCAGTTGTGGGTTGCCTGGCGACATGTCGGTGACCACCAGGCGGGGGTCCATGTCGCGGCTGGCACTGGCCAGGGAGCGGGCCAGGCGCGGCAGCGGGAACAGCATGGGGCTGGGGAAGGCCGAGCCGAAGGGCACGGTGTTGGGGTCTTTGATCGAGTCCAGTACCGAGAACACCAGCTCACTGACACCCACATCGGTGGACTCATGCACCTGCTCACTCACCACCGGCTCGGAAAACGGGCTCGGCGCGTGGGTGTTGACGAAGTAGCCAGAACGCGGGCGCGCCCTGATCAGGCCACGACGCTCCAGCAAGTAATAGGCCTGGAATACCGTGGACGGGCTGACGCCGTAGGCCTGGCTGGCATAGCGTACCGATGGTACGCGCTGGCCGGGGCCGAGGACGCCGGAGCGGATCAGTTCTGCGATGTCGTCGGCAAATTTTTCGTAGCGTTTCATGGCGGCCTGATTAGCTTTTTGAATGTGTATGCAGGGCGAACTGTAGGAGCGAGCTTGCTCGCGAAAAACGTCAACGATAACGTGTGTTTCCTGAATGAACGCGGCGACGGTGAGTTTTTCGCGAGCAAGCTCGCTCCTACAGTTGATCTCTATCGTTGTTCAGCGATTCAAGGGCGCAACGAAGCGGCTGTCAGCAGCGGTATAAATCCAAGGCTCATCCACATCAGTGACTTTAAAACGCAGGGTTTGAGAGCTGCTGGCCGGTGTGTCCGCCAGCAACGCTACCGACACCGGTATATCGACAATTTCCCCGGCAGCCAGACTGACCTGGGTCTTGCCTTGCAGCTGGAACCCCTCGGCATCCACCAGTTCCAGGCGGTAGTCCTGGCGCTGCTGGGTCTTGTTGATCACCTTGAGGCTGTAGATGTTTTCGATCAACCCCTGGCTGTTTTCACGGAACATACCTCGGTCTTTGGTCACATCCAGCGACACCATCGGCCGTTCAATCAGCGCCACCACCAACGCCGCGATCATCACCAGCAGCACGGCACTGTAGCCGATCAGGCGCGGCCTGAGCAGGTGGGTCTTGCCACCTTGCAATTGATGCTCACTGGTGTAACTGACCAAGCCACGGGCATAGCCCATTTTGTCCATGATCGAATCACAGGCGTCGATGCAGGCCGCACAACCAATGCATTCCATTTGCAGGCCGTCGCGGATGTCGATGCCCGTGGGGCAAACCTGAACGCACAGCTGGCAATCGATGCAATCGCCAAGGCCAACCTCGGCTGGCTGCACGTCACGTTTACGCGGGCCCCGATGCTCGCCGCGGGTGGTGTCGTAGGAAATGGTCAGGGTGTCCTTATCAAACATTACGCTCTGGAAGCGTGCATAGGGGCACATGTGCATGCACACCGCTTCGCGTAGCCAGCCGGCATTGATGTAGGTAGCGCCCGTGAAAAACAGCACCCAGAACAGGCTCACCCCACCGATCTGCCACGTTAACAGTTCGGCGGCCAAGGGGCGGATCGGGGTGAAGTAGCCCACAAACGTCAGCCCGGTCAACACACTGATACCCAGCCACAATGTGTGCTTGGCCGAGCGCCTCGCCAGCTTATTCAGGCTCCAGGGGGCGGCCTGAAGTTTGATGCGCTGGTTGCGCTCACCTTCGGTCACCTTCTCGCACCACATGAACAGCCAGGTGAACGAGCTTTGCGGGCAGGTGTAGCCGCACCATACGCGGCCGGCAAACACCGTGATCGCGAAGAGGCCGAAGGCGCAGATGATCAACAGCGCCGAGAGCAGGATGAAGTCCTGGGGCCAGAACGTCGCACCAAAAATGTGGAACTTGCTCTCGGCCAGGTCCCACAGTACGGCTTGGCGCCCACCCCAGTTCAGCCACACGGTGCCGAAAAAAGCCAGGAACAGCAGGCCGGCACCGCCCACTCGCAGGGTGCGAAACAAGCCGGTAAAGCTGCGGGTATGGATCAGGTTGTCGCTGGATTTGGCCTTCACTTTCTTGGGGTGAATGGGCTCAAAGGTTTCCACGGTTGGGATTCGTTCGCTCATGGTCATTCGCTCATCAGCCTCCATCAGGCCGACGAACTATGGGCGACAGACTGTTTGCATAACAGACTCAGGTGGGGTGATAAAAAGCGGATCAGATCAGCTTGAAGCGTTCTTGTGCGTCAATCTGCTGCACCCCATGGGCATAGGGGTGCAGGGGTTGAGCGGGTCTGATGATGCAGATCAATTAAATCACCGAACCAGGTTGGCCCGCCTTTACATGCTCACGGCCATCGGTTGCGCCTTCAACCGTCAGCGCGTCCGCCTCGGCTTCGGTGATGTAGATGCGCGAACCTGCCAGTTCCAGATAAGACATGGCTTTGTCGTGATCGGTCAGGACGGTCACCCGTGTGGCTGGCAGGCTTTGTTCCTGGCCATTGTCGTCGAGCGTGAAGTAGCACAGATGATTTTCGATGCGTACGGTCATGACAATCTCCGTTTTGTGGGCTATGCAGCGTTAGGCGGCCGCCATGCGCACGGGTTCCAGGCAACTGACTGGCGGTCTGCGCTGTCCATCCTTTATCTATCCATAATAAAAAGGAGCGCATCCATGGAGGCCTGGTGGCATCTGGCGTGGCAAACCCTGCAAGCCGAATTCGCAGACATTGGCGATGCCCGGCAACTCACCCAAGTGACCGTGCGCCTGCTGATCGCGGCGATCCTCGGCGGCATCCTGGGGTTTGAGCGTGAACACAAGGGCAAGGCGGCCGGAGTGCGCACCCATATGCTGGTGGCGCTTGGCGCCGCGCTATTTGTGCTGGTGCCGCAGATGTCCGGCAGCCAGGCGGATGCCATGAGCCGTGTGGTTCAAGGGGTCATCGCGGGCATTGGCTTCCTCGGCGCTGGCACCATCCTCAAGGGCAAGGAAGACGAAGAGGGCCAGCATGTAAAGGGCCTGACCACCGCGGCCGGGTTGTGGATGACCGCCGCCATTGGGGTTGCGGCGGGAATGGGGCGTGAATCGACGGCGGTGCTCAGTACGCTGCTGGCCCTGGCGGTATTCAGCGTGATGCCACGGATCGTCAAGCTGCTGGAGAAGGATGAGTGAAGGAGGTCAAGTGATGAGGTTGCCGTATCTCACCTCACCTAAGGCTTTCACCACAAAGGGCGACTCTCCCGGGTTGCCGGAGATCATCACCACGCTCGTATTGTGAGCCGGGCTATAGTGAATCTGTACCTCGCTACTGGCTCCCGAGAAGTTTCCTACCAATTTCAATGGCGTGTTGCCGAGTTGATTTCTAATTGCCGATACATCGAGTTTGTCTCTGTGGTGGTCAAAATCCATCACTTGCTCAGGTGCGTCGAAACTTGATTCACGGGTATTACGGAAGGTGAAGGTCTGACCATTGTCATTCCTGACATTGTTGTTGTGTGTGAGGCTTTCTGCCGGGGGCGGTGGATTATCCGGTTGAGGGGGCGGGTTGCCGAGGTCCGCCTCTTTGCCGATATCGAAGAGGGCTGAAGCCAGAGGCGTACTTTGCCGCATTCGCTGTATGGCAGAAAGCTTCTCAATGCGTAGATCACGCTCGATTTGTATAGCGCAGTTGAACCCTTCCTCGGGATCAAGAGTGGAGGTACGCTCGCGAATTTCCTCAAGGCTCAAGCCCGGGACCTCGATATGTGAGGATCGGTCATGAATCATCTGCAGGCTTGACTGACCTAAACGCTCCTTCACATCGGTAATCAGTTTACGCGCTTCGTCTGCATCCGGGCCGTGCAGCAAGGATTTGACGTTTTCCCTGCTTAACAGGCTTCGAATCGTGGTCACCTGCCCGGAGGTCTCGTGTGAGTTGGGCGCGCGCAGCATATTGGTAATGTTCTGCTGGCTGGTCAGCGCACGAAGTTGGGCAAGCTGGGTGGCGTCGGCACCGGCCGTCTTCGGCTCTACGTTCGCAGAGGGGGCAGGGTTGGGCAAGGTAAAGGTTTGCGGCGCCCTGGAAGGGGCGGAGGCGGGCGTGTCAGGCTCTTTCCTGCGCATGATTGCGCTTGGGCCGGCCCTGAACAGATCGTTCAGTTTTTCCCGATAATCGTTGACTGGCGGTTGTTGGATGCCGTGAACAGCCGAGAACGGGGGCAGTAGTGAGGTGCGCATAGAAGGTACTCGCTTAACGGACAAGATAGTCTGCGGCCGGCAAGGGGGCGAGGCAGCGTACGAGAGACTGAATCTATCTTGTTCATCAAGAGCGGGATCTCGGTATTGTCGGTGATTGAAGTAGGAAAGCTCAGTAGCGCTTGCCCGCGATATTGTGTTCACGGGCAAGTGCTTGCGTGTCTGTGAGTCAGGCAATAACCGGCGGCATCGTCGTGGGCGGTTCCTGCACCGGTGGCGGCTGGTTTTCAGGCGGCTCCTGTTCAGGATCGCGTTCCGGTTCGGGCGGGGGTAATGGTGGGGCGTCGATATTCGGATCTTCGGGCTCAGGGGGGATCGGGATACTCATGGGGATGGCCTCGTTTGTGCTTTGCTCTATCGGTGGACCATCGCCTGCTGGAAATGATTCCCGCCCAGGGGCGGTATATCCACCTGAACTTTTGGGCAGCGCCCAGGCTCGGACTTTAAACGGCCCAGCTCAAGGATAGCGTCGCCGTCTCTGAATTCGTATCAAGCAAAGAGCGTCCAAAGGGCGTAAGGGGAAGCTGCTCGATGACTGCCGAAACACTGGTTCCAGAAGACTCCGTGCTGCCGTTGTCGCAGGCGCTGCTGTTACCCAGGATCGCGATCGAAAGCACCATGCCGGTCATCGACAACGGAGAGTTTGCCGTCAAGGCGGTGGTGGGCCAGCGGGTTCATGTCACCAGCAAAGTGTTCGCCGATGGCCACGATAAACTGGCGGTGTTGATCCGCTGGCGCGCCCTGGGAGACGAAAGCTGGCACAGCGTGGTCATGCTTGATATCGGCAACAATGGTTGGGAGGGCGCGTTTACCGTGGCCCACCAAGGCCGCCATGAGTACTGCATCGAAGCCTGGATCGACACCTTTGCCAGCTTCTGTTACGAACTGCGCAAGAAGCATGAAGCTGGCGTGCCGGTCAGCCTGGAGTTGCAGGAGGGCCGTAGCCTGGTGCTGCAGGCCGCCGAACGCAGTGACAACGAACTGCGTGACCGCTTGATGCTGTTGCACCATGAGCTTTCCGGCCTGTTGGAAACCGAGCAGGTGGCGTTGTTCCTGCACGAAGACAGTGCACACCTGATGACCCGGGCCGACCATCGCGCCTATTTGAGCGTCAGCCCCGCCTACCCGATTGACGTGGAACGTGAAGCCGCACAATTTGCCAGCTGGTACGAGCTGTTTCCCCGCTCGATCACCGACGATCCGGCGCGGCACGGCACCTTTAACGACGTGCACGCACGCTTGCCGATGATCCACGACATGGGCTTCGACGTGCTGTATTTCCCGCCGATCCACCCCATCGGCCGTAGCCACCGCAAGGGCAAGAACAACTCACTCACCGCCGGCCCTGATGATCCGGGCAGCCCCTACGCCATTGGCAGTGAGGAGGGCGGTCACGAGGCTATTCACCCGCAGTTGGGCACTCGCGATGATTTCCGCCGGTTGGTCAAGGCTGCTGCCGACCACGGCCTGGAAATCGCCCTGGATTTCGCCATCCAGTGCTCCCAGGACCACCCGTGGCTCAAACAGCATCCGGGTTGGTTCAACTGGCGCCCGGACGGCACGATCAAATACGCGGAAAATCCGCCGAAAAAGTACCAGGACATCGTCAACGTCGATTTCTATGCGGCCGATGCCATCCCCAGCCTGTGGACCGAGTTGCGTGACATCGTGGTGGGCTGGGTGGAAGAGGGCGTGAAGACCTTTCGCGTCGACAACCCGCACACCAAGCCGCTGCCGTTCTGGCAATGGCTGATCAGCGACGTGCGTGCCAAGTACCCGGAGGTGATCTTTCTCGCCGAAGCTTTCACCACCCCGGCGATGATGGCGCGCCTGGGCAAGGTCGGCTATTCCCAGAGCTATACCTACTTCACCTGGCGCAACACCAAGGCTGAGCTGAGCGAGTACCTTGCCCAACTGAACCAGTCGCCCTGGCGTGAGTGCTACCGCCCGAACTTCTTCGTCAATACGCCGGACATCAACCCGGGTTTCCTGCATGAGTCCGGTCGCGCAGGCTTCCTGATTCGCGCTGCGCTGGCCACGATGGGCTCGGGCCTGTGGGGAATGTATTCGGGTTTTGAGTTATGCGAAGCCGCGCCGGTGCCGGGCAAAGAGGAATACCTGGACTCGGAGAAGTACGAAATCCGACCTCGGGACTTCACCGCGCCGGGCAACATCATCGCCGAGATCGCCCAGCTCAACCGCATCCGCCGCCAGAACCCGGCGTTGCACACGCACCTGGGGCTCAAGCTCTACAACGCCTGGAACGACAACATTCTGTATTTCGGCAAGCGCAGCGAAGACGGCAGCAATTTCATTCTGGTCGCCGTCAATCTCGACCCGCACAACGTCCAGGAAGCCCACTTTGAATTGCCGCTGTGGGAGATGGGCTTGCCCGACGATGCCCAGACCCAAGGCGAAGACTTGATGAACGGCCACCGCTGGACCTGGTACGGCAAGACCCAATGGACCCGGCTGGAGCCGCAGATGCCGTTCGGGATCTGGCGCATCAGTACATCCTGAGTGCTCGTTCCCACGCTCTGCGTGGGAACGTCTCACTTGACGCTCTGCGTGGGAATGCCTCGCTTGACGCTCTGCGTCGCGCTTGGGACGCGGAGCGTCCGGGGCTGCGTTCCTACGCGGAGCGTGGGAACGATCCTCGAGAACTTTGTATTTTCAGGAGTTTGCAATGGCCAAGAAACCCAAGGCAGCCACCTTTATCAAAGACCCGCTCTGGTACAAAGACGCAGTGATCTACCAGGTTCACGTCAAATCCTATTTCGACTCCAACAACGACGGCATTGGTGACTTTGCCGGGCTGATCGCCAAGCTCGACTACATCGCCGACCTCGGCGTGAACACCATCTGGCTGCTGCCGTTCTACCCGTCTCCCCGGCGTGATGACGGCTACGACATTGCCGAATACCGCGGCGTGCACAGCGACTACGGGACGATGGCCGACGCCAAGCGCTTTATTGCCCAAGCCCACCAACGCGGGTTGCGCGTGATCACTGAACTGGTGATCAACCACACCTCCGACCAGCACCCCTGGTTCCAGCGCGCGCGCAAGGCCAAGCCAGGCTCGGCCGCACGGGACTTCTACGTGTGGTCGGATGATGACCAGAAATACGACGGCACACGCATTATTTTCCTCGACACCGAAAAGTCCAACTGGACCTGGGACCCGGTGGCCGGCCAGTACTTCTGGCACCGCTTTTACTCGCACCAACCCGACCTCAACTTTGATAACCCGCAGGTCATGAAAGCGGTGCTGTCGGTGATGCGCTATTGGCTCGACCTGGGCATCGACGGCCTGCGCCTGGACGCCATTCCCTACCTGATCGAACGGGACGGCACCAACAACGAAAACCTGGCGGAAACCCACGACGTCCTCAAGCAGATCCGCGCCGAGATCGACGCCCATTACCCCGACCGCATGCTGCTGGCCGAAGCCAACCAGTGGCCCGAAGACACGCAGCTGTACTTTGGCGACAGAAAGGGTGATGACGGCGATGAATGCCACATGGCGTTCCACTTTCCACTGATGCCGCGCATGTACATGGCGTTGGCCCAGGAAGATCGCTTCCCCATCACGGACATTCTGCGCCAGACCCCGGAGATTCCCGCCAACTGCCAGTGGGCAATTTTCCTGCGCAACCATGATGAGCTGACCCTGGAAATGGTCACCGACAAAGAGCGCGACTACCTGTGGAACTACTACGCCGCAGACCGCCGCGCCCGTATCAACCTGGGTATTCGGCGACGCCTGGCGCCGCTGGTGGAGCGGGATCGTCGGCGGGTGGAATTGCTCAACAGCCTGTTGCTGTCGATGCCGGGCACGCCGACCCTGTACTACGGCGATGAAATCGGCATGGGCGACAACATCTACCTGGGCGACCGTGACGGCGTGCGCACGCCCATGCAATGGTCCATCGACCGCAATGGCGGGTTTTCCCGTGCCGACCCGGCCAGCCTGGTGTTGCCGCCGATCATGGACCCGCAATACGGTTACCAGTCGGTCAACGTCGAGACCCAAGCCCAGGACCCGCACTCATTGCTCAACTGGACCCGGCGCATGCTCGCAGTGCGCAAGCAGTCCAAGGCGTTTGGCCGTGGCAGCCTGAAGATGCTCTCGCCGACTAACAGGCGCATCCTGGCTTACACCCGTGAATACACCGGCGAAGACGGCCACACCGAGATCATCCTGTGCGTAGCCAATGTGTCGCGCAGCGCCCAGGCGGCGGAGCTGGACCTGTCGGCCTTTGCCGGCATGGTGCCGGTAGAGATGCTCGGCGGTAATGCCTTCCCGCCGATCGGCCAGCTGAATTTCCTGCTGACCCTGGCGCCCTATGGTTTCTATTGGTTCGTGCTGGCAGCGGAAAACCAGATGCCCAGCTGGCATGTGGAACCGGCGCAAAGCATGCCCGACTTCACCACTTTGGTACTGAAAAAACGCATGGAAGAGTTACTGGAAGAACCTTGCCGCACCAGCCTGGAACAGACTTCACTGCCCGCCTGGCTGCCCAAGCGTCGCTGGTTTGCCGGCAAAGATACGGCAATCGACACGGTGCACATCGCTTATGGCGTGCGTTTTGGCGACCCGCAGCATCCGGTGTTGCTCAGCGAGATCGAAGTGACCAGTGCTGGCCAGGTCAGCCGCTACCAACTGCCCTTGGGCTTCCTTGGCGAAGACCAGTTCACCAGCGCCTTGCCCCAGCAATTGGCGTTGGCCCGAGTACGACGCACCCGCCAGGTAGGTTTGGTGACCGATGCCTTCAGCCTTGAGCATTTTATCCTTGAGGTGATCCAGGCCATGCAGGCCGGCACCGTGCTCAATACCCCTGACGGCGATCTGCGGTTCGAGGCGACTGAGCACTTGGCTGCACTGCAACTGACCCGTGAATCGCCGGTGCGTTATTTGTCTGCCGAGCAGTCCAACAGCTCGGTGGTGGTCGGTGACAGCCTGGTGCTCAAGCTGATTCGTAAAGTCAGCGCCGGTGTGCACCCGGAGCTGGAAATGAGTGCCTACCTGACCGCCGCCGGCTACCCGAATATCTCGCCGCTGTTGGGCTTTATGAGCCGCCGCGACGGGCAGGGGCAGGACAACCTGCTGATGATTGCCCAGGGTTACCTGAGCAATCAGGGCGATGCCTGGAGCTGGACCCAGAACAACCTGGAGCGGGCGATCCGCGATGAGCTGGCCGACGCGATCTCTGAACAGGAACAGCATTACAACGCCCTCGGCGAACTGGCGGATTTTGCCGGTTTGCTCGGTCAGCGCCTGGGTGAAATGCACCTGGTGTTGGGTGCGCCAACCGCCGACAAGGCTTTCAAACCCGAACCCACCACAGCCAAAGACACCCAAGCCTGGGCCCAGGATGTCGGCGCCCAGATCGACCGCGCCTTGCAGTTGCTCAAGCTTAATCAAAGCCAGTTGAACCCCGCCGACCAGGCGTTGGTCAGTGAATTACTGGCGCAGAAAAAAGCCATCGCGGCGCATGTTCAGGCGTTGGCCAAAGCCACGGTGGGCGGGTTGCGCATTCGCGTCCACGGTGACTTGCACCTGGGCCAGGTATTGGTGGTCAAGGGCGATGCCTACTTGATCGACTTCGAGGGCGAACCGGCGCGACCGCTGCATGAGCGGCGCGGCAAACACAGCCCTTATAAAGATGTGAGCGGTGTGCTGCGTTCCTTCGATTATGCCGCGGCGATGGCGCTGAATGTGCAGGGGGTGGATCACACGCCAGAAGCGAACGCTGCGCGTAAACGCGTGACCGACCGCTACCTGAATGAAGCCCGCGTAGCATTTACCCAGGCTTACCAGGCCGCTGCGTCTACACTGGCGCATGACTGGCAGGATGCCAACGGCCAAGACGCAGCGCTGACCTTGTTCAGCCTGGAAAAGGCCGCGTACGAAGTGGCCTACGAAGCAGAAAACCGCCCGACCTGGCTGCCGGTGCCCCTGCAAGGGCTGCACGGCTTGCTGAGCGGGCTGACACCTATATCTAAACCTGTACGCGGTGGGGAGACGTCATGAGTTTTACACAGAGAGAACCGCTGCAGCCCAAGTTGACTGCAATGCCGGCGTCCAAGGACGTCGATGCGCTGGTGCGCGCCGAGCACCCCGATCCTTTTTCGATCCTGGGGCCCCATGATGACGAGCAGGGCGGCCAGTTTATCCGTGCGTTCCTGCCCGAGGCCCTGAGTGTCCAGGTACTGGCGCGTGACACAGGTGAGCCGTTTGGCAGCCTCGATGCCACCCAGGTGCCAGGCCTGTTTATTGGGCACTTCAGCACTCGCCAGCCCTACCTGCTGAAAATCCAGTGGGCCGGCGGTGAGCAGATCACCGAAGATCCCTACAGCTTCAGCCAATTGCTGCTGGGGGAAATGGACCTGTACCTGTTTGCCGAAGGCAATCACCGTGACCTGGGCAACTGCCTGGGGGCTCAGGTGGTCAGCGTCGACGGCGTGCAAGGCGTGCGCTTTGCCGTCTGGGCGCCGAACGCACGGCGGGTTTCGGTGGTGGGCGACTTCAATATCTGGGACGGGCGCCGCCACCCGATGCGCCTGCGCCATCCATCGGGCGTGTGGGAAATCTTCATCCCACGCTTGCAGCCGGGCGCGGCCTACAAGTATGAAATTCTCGGTGCCCACGGCATTTTGCCGCTCAAGGCCGACCCTGTGGCGTTGGCCACCCAACTGCCGCCGGACACCGCCTCGAAGGTCGCCGCACCTTTGCAAGTGGATTGGCAGGACCATGAGTGGATGCAATCGCGGGGAGACAAGCAGAAAACCACTGCGCCGTTGTCGATCTACGAGCTGCATGTGGGGTCCTGGCAGTGCGAGCTGGACGAGGCCGGTGAAGTTGCCCGTCAATATGGCTGGCGCGAACTGGCTGAGCGGCTGATTCCTTACGTTCAACAATTGGGCTTCACTCATATCGAGCTGATGCCGATCATGGAACACCCCTTTGGTGGCTCCTGGGGCTATCAGGCGTTATCCCAGTTTGCCCCCAGTGCTCGCTTTGGCTCGCCGGAAGACTTTGCCTGGTTCGTCAATGCCTGCCATCAGGCCGATATCGGCGTGATCCTTGATTGGGTACCCGCGCATTTCCCCACCGATACCCACGGCCTGGCGCAATTTGACGGTACCGCTCTGTACGAATACGCCAACCCCCTGGAAGGCTTTCACCAGGACTGGGACACGCTGATCTACAACCTGGGCCGCACCGAGGTCCACGGTTTCATGCTCGCGTCGGCCTTGCACTGGCTCAAGCATTTCCACGTCGATGGCCTGCGCGTGGACGCAGTGGCCTCCATGCTGTATCGCGATTATTCGCGCAAGGCCGGTGAATGGGTGCCCAACCGCCATGGCGGTCGCGAGAACCTGGAAGCCATCGACTTCTTGCGGCACCTGAACGACGTGGTTGCCCTTGAAGCCCCGGGCGCCTTGGTGATTGCCGAAGAGTCCACGGCCTGGCCTGGCGTCAGCCAGCCTACCCAACAGGGTGGCCTGGGGTTCAATTACAAATGGAACATGGGCTGGATGCACGACTCCCTGCATTACATCCAGCAAGACCCGGTGTATCGCGCCCATCATCACAACGAGCTGAGTTTCGGGCTGGTGTACGCCTGGTCGGAGCGCTTTATCCTGCCGATTTCCCATGATGAGGTGGTGCACGGCAAGCACTCGCTGATCGACAAGATGCCCGGCGACCGCTGGCAGAAATTTGCCAACCTGCGCGCCTACCTCAGTTTCATGTGGATGCACCCCGGCAAGAAGTTGCTGTTCATGGGCTGCGAATTTGGCCAATGGCGCGAGTGGAACCACGATCAGCAACTGGATTGGTATTTGCTGCAGTACCCCGAGCACCGTGGGGTGCAGAAGCTGGTAGGCGATTTGAACCGCCTGTACCGCGAAGAGCCGGCGCTGCACGAACAGGACGATGCGCCCCAGGGCTTCCAATGGCTGATCGGTGATGACGCGATCAATAGCGTCTACGCCTGGCTGCGCTGGAGCAAGGATGGCAAGCCGGTGTTGGTGGTTGCCAACTTCACCCCGGTGCCCCGTGAAGGCTACGCAGTCGGTGTGCCGTTTGGCGGGCGGTGGAGTGAGGTGATCAACAGTGATGCCGATACCTACGCGGGCTCCAACTACGGGAATGGCGGGGCCGTGTTTACCCAGGATGAGCCGCGCCATGGGCAACCGGTGTCGCTGTCGTTGAACCTGCCGCCCCTGGGCGTGCTCATTTTGCGACCTCAAGAGCCTGAAACGCTCTAGCGCAGCGTATGCCGCTGTTCGGCTTGCTGGCAAGGTGCCACAATGGCGCCTTTGTCGTCGCCGGTCAAACAGGCCAACCCCATGCATAGCCTCGGGCAAGATCAGGGTCACTCCATCGAAGAGCAGGTGCGAACCGACCGTTTGCACCAGCTCTTTCGTCAATCATTCTCGGCGATCTTCGGCAGCTACCTGGGCGCCGTCATGCTCTGCTGGCTGTGCTGGGATCGATTCGATCAGCAGGTCATCCTGGTGTGGTTGGTACTGCTGGCGGGCTCGTCATTGGTGCGCCTGCATCTGTTTGTGCAATGGTTTCGCTGCCCTGACGCGGGGCGCACACCCGCACGTTGGGAGCGCCACTACTGGGTCACGCTGATGCTGTCGGCGGGTATCTGGGGCGGCGGGGCGCTGGCAGTGATGCCGGTCGATGACCGCTTGTCCCAGGTGCTGGTGATGCTGTTTACCGTGGGCATGTCGGTCAGCGCGGTGTCCTGTTATTCAGCCTATCGCTACATGACGCTGGGCTCGATGGCGCTGGTGTTGCTTCCCTGTACGGTATGGATGCTGTTTCAGCCTTCGCCGATGCAGGTTGGCGTGGCGCTGGCGGTGCTGGTGTTTGCTTCGTTTGTGGTCGGTGCGACGCGCAAGCTGTCCGATGCCCTGGAAAAAGCCTTCCGTCTGACGAGGCAAATGGAGCGCGCTCATCATATTTCCACCCGTGCCGCCCAGACCGATGAGTTAACCGGGCTGATGAACCGCCGGGCGTTCTATGAACAGGCCCAATTGCTGTATGCCCAGTGCCTTCGCGAGCAGCAGCCGCTGTGTGCATTGATGATGGACATGGACCATTTCAAAGCCATTAATGACACCTACGGCCACCAGGCCGGCGACCAGGTGTTGCGCCAGATTGGCGCGGTGATCAGTGCGTCCTTTCGCCAGACCGATATCTACGGTCGCCTGGGGGGTGAAGAGTTTGCGGTATTGCTGCCCAATACCTCGTTGGAGACCGCACGCAGCATCGCCGAGGAGTTGATCCAGACGATTCATGATTTGCCCGCCGACCCGGTACAAGGGGTGAGCGCAAGCCTGGGCGTAGCATCGACCTGCACTCAGCCTCTGGATTTGAACGCCTTGATGAACAGCGCCGACAAGGCCCTGTACCAGGCCAAGGCATCGGGTCGCAATCAGGTAGCGGTCGTCGACTGATCCTTGCACATCGCCTTTGCCAGCACCCGCGCAACTTGGTCGGCGGAGTAGGGCTTGGCGAGGAACTCAAAGCCTTCGTAGCCGCTGTCTGCCAGTTCCTCACTGTAGCCAGAGACGAGTACCACGGGCAGGTCGGGGCGGCGCTGGCGCAGCAACCTGGCCATGGCCACGCCGGTCATGCCGGGCATCACCACGTCGGAGAAAATCGCGTCGAACCCCTGAACGTCATTGCCAGCGAGGTTCAGCGCCTGTTCGGCATTGGTCGCCCAGGTGGTCTGGTAACCGAGGTCCTTGAGGATCTGGCTGGCGAAGCGTCCCACCTCGAGGTTGTCCTCGACGATCAGCACATGCTGATGAGCCGCCTCTAGCGGCCCTGGCAGATCTGCACGGGTGTCTTGATCCGGCGCCGCTTCGCCTTCGACTTGCGGCAGATACAAGGTAAACACCGTGCCCTGGCCGAGGGTGCTGGCCACATCGATATTGCCGCCTGACTGCTTGGCGAAGCCGAATACCTGCGACAGGCCAAGGCCCGTGCCTTTGCCCACGGCCTTGGTGGTGAAGAACCGCTCGAAGATGCGTTCGAAGGTGTCGCTGGGAATCCCGCTGCCGGTGTCAGCCAGGGAGATGGCGATGTAGGGCATACACGACTCGGCATCCCCGCGAATCCGTGGCAGCGCTTGCTGCCCTGTGACCTTGAGGGTCAGGGTACCCTGGCCTTCCATCGCATCGCGGGCGTTGAGGGCGATGTTGATCAGTGCGGTTTCGAACTGGCTGGGGTCGATGCGCGCATAGCAGGGCTGATCGGGCAATTTAACCTGCACATGAATGCGGGCACCGGTAACGCTCTCGAGCATCTCGCCGATATTCTGCACGCGCTGGCCGACATCGAACACCTGCGGGTTCAACGGTTGGCGACGGGCAAAGGCGAGCAGTTGGCTGGTGAGTTTGCTGGCCCGCTCTACGGTGTCGGACACCGCGCACATGTAGCGTTGCCGACGCTCCTCGGACAGGCCCGGCTGGCGCAGGAAGTCCACCGACGAGCGAATAATGGTCAGCAGGTTGTTGAAGTCATGGGCGACGCCGCCGGTCAATTGGCCGATGGCCTCCAGCTTCTGTGACTGGCGCAGTGCGGCTTCGGCCTCGGCCAGTGCATGGGTACGCTCATTCACGCGCTGTTCCAGGCTGGCATTGAGTTCTGTATAGGCGGCCAGGCCCTCGCGCACGGCGGCATCGGCGCGTACGCGCTCGATATGCGCCCAGGAACGCTCGGTGACTTCGCCCACCAGCGCCATGTCATAGGAAGACCAAAAGCGCGGCAGTTTGTCGTGCACGGCCATCAGCGCCGTAAGCCGCCCGTCTTTGATCAACGGCATGCAAATAGTGGCTGTCACCCCCAGTGCCTGGAAGCTCGCGGCGTCATGGGGCGGCAACTCGATCAGATTATTGCGTATCACCAGTGGCTCGCCGGCACGCAGGCAGTTGACCGCGCATTCCCCGAACGCCGCGAGGCTGTAATGCCCGATGATGCTCGGCGAGCCATGCGCCGACCAGTCGCCCCGAATGGTAAAGCCATCTTCATCCTCGTCCATGTCGGCGTAGGCACAGATGGACACCTGCAGATGTTCGGCCAGCAGGCGAGTCGTAGACGTCAGGATGGTTTCGGCGTCGGTAGCATTGACCACGCTGTTGCCGATGGCGTCCAGCACTGCCAGGCGACGGGCGAGGAATACCGTGGCGGTTGTTTCGGTCACCGTGTCGAGCAAACCGACCACCACGCCTTGGGCATTGCGAATCGGGCTGTAGCAAAAGGTGAAATAGGCTTGTTCCGGCGCTTCGTTGCGTTGGATCAACAGCGGGAAGTTTTCGATATAGGTGGCGTGCCCATCGAACGCGGCGTCGGCGATAGGGCTGATATCGTCCCACACCTCGTGCCAGATCTCGTTGAACGGGCGGCCCAAGGCGTCGGGTTTGCTACCCAGGATCGGCGTGAACGCGTCGTTGTAGAGAGTAATCAACTGAGGCCCCCAGACGATGGCCTGGGGGAAACTCGACGCGAAGCACAGCGCAACGGTTGTCTTCAACACATCGGGCCAGTGTTCAAGTGGCCCCAGGGGCGTATTGGCCCAATCGTGCTGACGAACCCGCTCTGCCATTTCGCTGCTGCCTTGCAGCCAATTCATCATGGGGTTCACACCTTGCTTGCTACGTATTGTTTAGCTTTGAAGAGTCAGGCCGACTAGCAACAGACCGGAATGACCGCATTCAGTTCAGCGCAATTATCTCCCTGATAGCACTTTGATTTCATTGTCTATTTGCACGCCGTCATTATTGGCCGGGTTGGGCCGGCGCTCAACCTTATTGCGTGCCGAATAAGCCCGTCCAATAGATGCCCGCGTCACTCTTGGGGTCCATGGCGTAGGCGGCACCCAATTCGCGAAATTGCGGGTTCATCAGGTTGGCGCAGTGGCCGGGGCTGGCGAGCCAACCGTCTACGACCTTGCGCGGCGTGTCGAGGCCGGCGGCGATGTTTTCACCAATATTCTTCGCGATATACCCCGCCAACTCGGCGCGGTCGCCGGGCGTACGGCCGTCGGGGTCCAGGTGGTCGAAGAAATTGCCGTTGGCCATGTTGCGGGTATGGCTGTTGGCTGCGCCGGCCAGGGTGTCGTTCCACGACAGGGGCGCCGTGGCGGTGAACGCCTGGGTGCCACACTGGCGCGGCTCGGCACGGGCGGTGTTGATCAGGTCGAGCAGTTTTCTGCCTTCGGTCTGCCAATCGCCCAGGCCGCTGGTCACCAATGGGCGAGCCAGCACGATGCGCCAGTCCTGGCCGCTGTTGCTGACCCCGATGTCGACAAATTGCGGATCGAGCACTACGCGGCAAAAGCTCTCGCGCACCGCTTTCATCGCAGCCTCGGCATCCTTGGGACCGGACAGACTGATGGCCTGCACGTTCACCATCGGGTACGCAGCCCGCGCCAGCGACTGCTGCAAATCGCCGACATTGGAGGCCGGCAACACCAGCCGTGTATCGCTGGTCAGCGGCGGCAGCTCCTGGGAACCCTGGTCACCGCAGCGTTGCACCTGGCTGCGGTATTGGTTGATCTGTTGGACTAACTGACTTTCTTCATTCGCCATCGCGCTGGCGCAGAACACCGTAGTGGCGGCCAGCGTCGCAAGACCCATCATCAATGACAGAACGCGCATGGACGTTACCCTTGAGCTTGAAAGTGCCCATGATGCGCGATCCAGGTGCATCCATGCACCCGTTGGTCCGAACTTTTTTGCTCAGTTCTTGAATGCCGAGTGTTTCGCGCCCTGATCGCGCCAGACCAAGACCTTCACCAAAATGGCCAGCAGTATCAAACCTACCGCCATGGCGAAGGTCGCGTGCAGGCCGGCTGCCACCGCCTGGGGCGCGGCATGGCTGACATCCGGGGTGGCGCGGGCGAACACCGCGCCGAGGGCTGAGGCGCCGAAAATCAGGCCCAGGTTGCGCGACAGATTCAGCAGGCCGGACACTGTGCCTCGGCGTGTCGCCTGTATATCGCTCATTACCGCCGTGTTGTTGGCCGCCTGGAACAGGCTGTAGCCGGCTGTCAACACGATCAGCGCCGCGAGATAAACACCAAGCCCGGACGCCTGCGACAGCAACAGGGCCCCGCACAGCATCACGCTCAGCCCCACGAGGGTCAGGCGTTGGTTGCCGAGGTGATCGGTCAGGTAACCCGCCGGTACACCGGTAACCGCCGCGACCGTTGGCCCGACGGCCATGGCCAAGCCCATCCAGGCGGGATCGAGGCCCAGGCCACGGGACAGGTAGAACGGGCCCACCACAAACGTGGCCATGATCACCGCCGACACCAGAACGCTCATGACCAGGCCGGCGCGCAACGGCGCATCGCGCAGGGGCGCCCAGAGTGTATCGCCTGGCGAAGCTTCGCGGGCGTTAGCATCCGCCGGCAAATAACGGTAGGCGAGGGCGGCAGCCACACCCGCCAAGGGCAGGCCGATCAGAAACAGTGCGCGCCAGCTCCACAGGCTGAGCAATACTCCGCCGACACTCGGCCCCATGGCCGTGCCGAGTGCCGACATAGTGCCGAGCAGGCCCATGACTCGGCCGGTATTCGCTTTCGTGACGGTGTCACCGACCATGCCCAGGGTCATCGCCATCATGATCGCCGCGCCCAGGCCCTGGAATGCCCGTGCGCCGATCAGCCAGGACAGGGTTGGCGCGGCGGCACACCCGGCGCAGGCCAGGGCAAACACCAGCAACCCGGCCAGCAGCAAGCGCCGGCGCCCCAGACGGTCGCCCAGGCGCCCGGCGCTGACAATCACGGCGGTGATGGCCAGCAGGTAGGCGAGCACCACCCACTGCACGGCCTGAAACGAGGCACCGAAGGCGTGCGCCAGGCTGGGCAGGCCGACATTCGCGATGCTGGTGCCCAGGGCGGCCAGCAACATGGACAGCGACAAGGCCACCAGGCCGCCGCGTGTGGAGGTTTGCATGCGCGTTTCCTTGAGTGAATGCACCTGTCGCAAATCTACGGCGTCGCCTAAGATGGCGGAAGACGCAGGGGTTGCAGGTTATAGCTGCATCCAACGCCTGATAAGGAGACCCCATGCCCGACCTCAATTTACTCATCACCCTGGACGTGTTGCTTGCCGAAGGCAGCGTCGCTCGCGCCGCCCAGCGCCTGCGCCTGAGCCCTTCGGCCATGAGCCGGGCCCTGGCGCGTTTGCGTGCAGCCACTGGCGATCCGCTGCTGGTACGTGCCGGGCGCGGCCTGGTACCGACGCCCCGGGCGTTGCAATTGCGTGAACAGGTCAGCCAATTGGTGCAGGACGCCCATGCGGTATTGCGCCCGGCAAACACCCTGGACTTGGGTGAGGTGGTGCGCACCTTCACCCTGCGCACTAGCGAGGAGTTCGTCGAACGCTTCGGCCCCGCCTTGCTGGCGCGTATCGCCCAGGACGCCCCAGGGGTGCGATTGCGTTTCGTGCACAAGAGCGACAAGCACAGTACGTTGCTGCGCGACGGTGTCGTCGACCTGGAAACCGGTGTGGTCGATGCCGGCGCCAGCCCGGAGGTGCTGACCCAGGCGCTGTTCCGTGACCGCCTGGTGGGCGTGGTGCGCGAGGGCCATGCTCTGAGCCGCGGCCCTCTTAGCGCAGCGCGTTTCGCCCAGGGACAACATGTCTACGTGTCGCGGCGTGGGCAGGACCGTGGCCAGATCGACGAGGCCCTTGAGGCGCAAGGTCTGGTTCGGCAGGTCGGCATCGTGGTCGCCGGTTTCAACACGGCCATCGCCCTGGCGCGTGATACCGACCTGATCGCCAGCGTGCCTGAGCGCTATATCACAGTGCCGCCTCGAGGCTTGTACTGCTTTGAGCTGCCGGTGACATTGCCGCCATTTACCGTGGCGATGCTGTGGCACCCGCGGCAGGACGCCGACCTGGCCCATCGCTGGCTGCGCGCATGTTTGCGCGAGGTGTGCGGGCCATGATCGGCGCGCAACAGGTACAATCGCCGCTGCCTTGACGCGAAACCCCAGGAATTTGCATGTTCAGTCTTACCCGCTACACCACGCCGTGCCCCGAACCGGTCAACAGCCAGATCCTGCAGATGGTGGTGGACAACCTCACCGATATCAGCAGCGTAGCGCTGGCACCGAGCAATCTGCTCTACAACATCTACCAGTACGCCATCGGGTTTGAGGTGCACCTGTACCTTGAGGCGTTGAATGGCGAAAAGGGCATCGCCGTCGAGTTGGTCGTGGCGATGGAAGACGAGACGGTGGTGGGTTTTTGCCTGTATCTGCCGGTGAAGGATGATCCGCACGCGTGTGGCATCGCGTTTATGGCGGTGCAGGCGGGCTTTCGTCGCCAGGGTGTGGCACGCAGCATGATGGACGAAGTGTTGGCGCGTTATCCCCACGCCGAACTGGCCTGTGCGGTAGAGAAGGTTGCGGTGTTCGAAGCCATGGGTTTCCAGGTACGCGGTGCGCGTGGCCCCCAGGTCGTGATGAACACCCGCAACTACGGCACCGATGGGTTGATGGGCGTGTTGGATGTGGCCTCAATCTACAGCTCGCTGGAAGTGCGGCAGATCCACACCTACCTGCTGCAAAAACACGGCAAGCGCGCCATGGTCGACGCAGAGAAACAGCGTGATCGGCACCTGGACCAGTTGACGCGCAAGGCGCAACTGTTCGTCCAGGGCCGTCTGCCTACGGCCTGACGCGCATGACCATCGCGAGGATAGTCTCCAGCAGCTCCTGCTGAGCTTCCTCGCGGCTGATCTCGCCATTGGCCGCCGCATGGGACAGGGCTTCCGCCGCGCCGAGCATGGCGCGCAACCCGGCCTGAGAGATGCTGCCGCCGTGGGTGAAGGGCGACAGCGCGTCTCGGCATTTATCGAGAAAGATCGCCTCGTATTCGCGCTTGGATGCTTCCAACTCCGGCGAACCGCTCAAGGCGGCAATCACCCCGGGTATTTCCCGACCTTGCAACAACACACAATCGACATACGACGACGCGATAACCCACGCGCGGTCCTCAAGGGTCGCCTTGCTGGTGGCGATGGCATCGGCAAATACCTGGTCCTGGCGCGCGTCGAAGTCTGCATACAGCGCGGCCAGCAACCCTGCGCGTGTAGCGAAGTGGTCGTAAACCACTGGTTTGGTGACGCCCGCCAGCTCGGCCAGGCGGCCCAGAGTCAGGGCGTCGGTGCCTTCGTCACGCACTAATTGCCAGGCCACGTCGAGTAACTGGCGCAGGCGATCTTCACGGGACAAACGACGACGTGGGGCAGGGGATTCACTGCTTGACATGCTTATATACCAAAAGTAACTTATTCGACGTAACTTACTAAAAGTAGATTAATCCGAAATGGAGTCAAAGTCATGCACGCACTGATCGTAGTTGCTCATCACGACCCGCAATCCCTCACCCACAGTGTGGCCGCCGAGGTGGGCGCGGGCTTGAGCGCCTCTGGCCACACCTTTGAAATAGCCGACCTTGCCGCTGAAGGGTTCGATCCACGCTACACCGTCGCCGACCATCGGGTGCACCGTACTCGGGCGACGCCGCCAGCCGACGTGCAGGCCGAACAGGCCCGCATAGACCGCGCCGACGCGCTGGTGCTGGCGTTCCCCATCTACTGGTGGTCAATGCCAGC
>NZ_WKFA01000032.1:0-59209 GCF_021605325.1 Pseudomonas sp. PA-7-1E | reverse complement strand
CCGAAAACCACACACCACCTAGCCCCCTCCGGCAGCGTCAGATGTTTATAAGACCCACCTTGTACGGAATGCCCGCATGTCCACAGTCACAGCGTCACCCGCCGCACCTTCGACCAGCCCGCAAATAAGCCCCTTAGTCATGCGCGTCCTGGGCGCCTGTGCCCTGGCGCACCTGATCAATGACTTGATCCAGGCTGTGCTGCCATCGATCTACCCGATGCTCAAAGCCAACTACGGCCTGAGCTTCACCCAGGTCGGCCTGATCACCCTGACCTTCCAGTTGACCGCCTCCCTGCTACAACCGTGGATCGGCTACCACACCGACCGCCACCCCAAACCCTGGTTATTACCAGCGGGCATGGTGTGCACCTTGATCGGCATCCTGATGTTGGCCTTTGTCGGCAACTTCCCGGCGATATTGCTCGCGGCGGCGCTGGTGGGTGTGGGCTCATCGACCTTCCACCCGGAAACCTCCCGCGTCGCACGCCTGGCTTCCGGTGGGCGCTACGGCCTGGCGCAATCGACCTTCCAGGTCGGCGGCAACACCGGCAGCGCTTTCGGCCCGTTGCTGGCGGCGGCGATCATCATTCCCTACGGCCAAAGCCACATTGCCTGGTTCGGCCTGTTTGCGGTGTTCGCCATCCTGGTGCTGTACGGTTTGAGCCGCTGGTACCGCCACCACCTCAACCTGTTCAAGCTCAAGCAAGGCAGCCAGGCGACCCACGGTTTGTCCAAAGGCCGCGTGACATTCGCCCTGGTGGTACTGGCTGTGCTGGTGTTCTCCAAATACTGGTACATGACCAGCCTCACCAGTTACTTCACGTTCTACCTGATCGAGAAATTCCAGCTGTCGGTGGCCAGCTCGCAGATGTACCTGTTCCTGTTCCTCGGCGCGGTGGCCGTGGGCACCTTTGCCGGTGGCCCGATCGGCGACAAGATCGGCCGCAAGAAAGTCATCTGGTTCTCGATCCTCGGCGCCGCGCCGTTCACCCTGGCCCTGCCCTACGTCGACCTGTTCTGGACCGCCGTACTCAGCGTGGTCATCGGCTTTATCATCGCCTCGGCGTTCTCGGCCATCGTGGTGTTTGCCCAGGAATTGGTGCCGGGCAATGTGGGCATGATCGCCGGGATATTCTTCGGCCTGATGTTCGGCTTCAGCGGGATCGGCGCGGCGCTGCTCGGGATGCTCGCTGATCATCACGGCATCGAATACGTGTACAAGCTGTGCTCGTTCCTGCCGCTGGTGGGTATCCTGACGGTACTGTTGCCGTCGACCAAAGGCGTTTGATCGATCGCGTCGCCCCATAGCCGTAGTTATCTACAACTTTGGGGCGACGCGGGACCTGTGGCGAGGGAGCTTGCTCCCGTGACGGCCTGCTAGCCGAAGCCTATCTACCTGACACCCCCACGATCCAGATGTGGGTGGCTTGCCTGCGATGACCATAGGTATCGACACAATTCCGTAGCGCTCAACGGTAACCACGATGCGAAGCGAGCCGCTCTTGATCTGCTATGGATATGTCCACAATCCAACTGTGTTGACTGCCAGGCCGCCTTCGCGAGCAAGCCAGCTCACACTTTGGATCGTCGTGTGTCAGTCAGATCAGCGTCGCTGGCAGGTCGTCACGGGAGCAACAAGCCTCACTTCATGGCCCGGCGAGAAAATCCATTAACCACGATATAGAGCAAAGGCCCTACCGACACAAACACTGCCGTCAGTAAAAAATACGGCAGCACTGAGACCATCGACCGCCCTCGCCTACGCGCATCCCGGTACATCCACACACACGCCAGCACCGCCATCAGATACAGGTCAATCACCACCTGCGCCGTATCGGGCCGGGACATCAGTTCCCATCCAAATGCCAACAGTGATTGCTCGGCCGTGAGCATCGTCGCCACCGTATAGAGGGTAAACCCGAGCAAGGCAGCCAGGGCGATATAAGGTCTGTGCATGGTCTCTTCCTTGAAGTGCAACGTTAATCAACGCGGCCACCTTAGCGATAAAGGGCGGCCACTCGCAATGTTGCTGACGCCTTGCTTGGTGATGTCGTTCCCGCCGCCTACACGAAGTATGCCGCGCTGGTTTTGTGAAATATCTGTACGTAGACTGCCGCCATACCCCCACTTGAAGGCGGCGAAAAAAACGTGATGCAAGTTACTGAAGTCTCTATTGCCCAATTGCGCGCTGCGCTTGAAGCCGGCCAGACCACGGCAGTTGAACTGGTGCAGGCGTACCTGGCGCGGATCGATGCCTACGATGGCCCGCAGACGGCCACTGCACTGAACGCCGTGGTGGTACGCAACCCCGATGCGCTCAAAGAAGCCCAGGCGTCCGATGCGCGCCGTGCCAAGGGGCAAACCCTGGGGCCGCTGGATGGCATTCCTTACACCGCCAAGGACAGTTACCTGGTCAAGGGGTTGACGGCTGCATCCGGCAGCCCGGCGTTTGCCAAGCTGGTGGCCCAGCGCGATGCCTTCACCATTGAGCGTCTGCGTGCCGGTGGCGCTATCTGCCTGGGCAAGACCAACATGCCGCCGATGGCCAATGGCGGTATGCAGCGTGGCGTGTACGGTCGCGCCGAAAGCCCCTACAACGCCGACTACCTCACCGCGCCGTTTGCGTCGGGTTCCTCCAACGGCGCTGGTACCGCCACCGCCGCCAGCTTTGCCGCGTTCGGGCTGGCTGAAGAAACCTGGTCCAGCGGTCGCGGCCCGGCCTCCAATAATGGCTTGTGTGCCTACACGCCGTCCCGTGGCGTGATTTCGGTGCGCGGCAACTGGCCACTGACCCCGACCATGGACGTGGTGGTGCCTTATGCTCGCACCATGGCCGACCTGCTGGAAGTGCTCGACGTCGTGGTGGCCGAAGACCCGGACACACGTGGTGACCTGTGGCGCCTGCAACCCTGGGTGCCGATCCCCAGCGTCACCTCGGTGCGCCCGGTGTCCTACGCCGCGCTGGCAGTCGACAGCGAAAACCTGGCCGGCAAGCGCTTTGGCGTGCCGCGCATGTACATCAACGCCGACCCGGATGCTGGCACCAGCGAAAAACCGGGTATCGGCGGCCCGACCGGACAAAAGATCCACACCCGCGCCACGGTGATCGAACTGTGGCAAGCCGCGCGCCAGGCATTGGAAGCGGCGGGTGCCGAAGTGATCGAAGTGGATTTCCCGCTGGTGTCCAACTGCGAAGGCGACCGCCCCGGCGCGCCGACGGTGTTTACCCGTGGCCTGGTCTCTAAAGAGTTCCTCCACGACGAGTTGTGGGAGCTGTCTGCATGGGCCTTCGATGATTTCCTGCGTGCCAACGGCGACCCGCACCTGAACCGCCTGGCCGATGTGGACGGGCCGAACATCTTCCCCCACGACCCCGGCACCCTGCCCAACCGTGAAGACGACCTGGCCGCCGGCATGGACGAATACGTGCGCATGGCCCAACGCGGCATCACGCCATGGGACCAGATTAGCACCGTGCCCGATGGCCTGTGCGGCCTGGAGCAAACCCGGCGCCTGGACCTGGAAGACTGGATGGACACCCTCGGGCTCGACGCCGTGCTGTTCCCCACCGTGGCCGACGTAGGCCCGGCGGATGCCGATGTGAACGAAGCGTCTGCCGACATTGCCTGGAGCAACGGCGTGTGGGTGGCCAACGGCAACCTCGCCATCCGCCACCTGGGCGTGCCCACCGTCACCGTGCCGATGGGGGTGATGGCAGACATCGGCATGCCGGTGGGGCTGACCTTCGCCGGGCGTGCCTATGACGATTCGGCGCTGTTGCGCTTTGCCTCGGCGTTCGAAGCCACCGGCAGCAAACGGATGATCCCGCCGCGTACGCCACCGCTGGCGGCTATCTAGCTGGGCTCCTCACTCAAATGCGGGCTTGCTGTGGGCGAGCAAGCTTGCTTGCGCTGGGGTGCGTAGCGCCCCCAAAAAGCCGGCTCCAGCTGCGCTATCGAGCGGGAGCAAGCTCCCTCGCCACAGCAAGCCCGCTCCCACACTTTTTGTTCATATTTCAGTTCAAACACCGTGGTGCGAGGATCGAAGCACCTCGTTGCGACGCTGCCACTCCTCCACCACATCCCCCAAAGTCTTGGGTGCGCCGTTACGAATCCACGCCATGAATGGACGGTTGAACTTGAACGCCGGGCC
The DNA here is from genome assembly GCF_021605325.1 of Pseudomonas sp. PA-7-1E. Taxonomy (NCBI): domain Bacteria; kingdom Pseudomonadati; phylum Pseudomonadota; class Gammaproteobacteria; order Pseudomonadales; family Pseudomonadaceae; genus Pseudomonas; species Pseudomonas sp. PA-7-1E. The sequence continues at coordinate 55,057 of NZ_WKFA01000032.1, read as the reverse complement.
ACACTGCTCAAGCATAAAGCGGCGCACGTTTTGGGTGTTTTTATAGCTAGGGGTGACGGGTGTAGCGCGGGTGATGACGTCGCTGTGCCAGTCAAAATCCATGATGTACCTCGGCTGCGCGGATGGTGATGAACACTCTAGCGCCTACTCACCTCAAGCTCCTGCAAAATTTCACTTTCCTTCCGCCTTGAGAATATTGCATGGTTGTACGACGACGTACCTCGTCGTATTTCTTAACAACAATAAGGAAACACCCATGTCCAACTTCAAAGTGCTGATCGGATTTCTGTGCCTCTTCTCCGGCTACGTCGCCGCCGCGCCCGGCGCCGCCGAGAAGGATGTAGCCCAGGCAGTCGATCAATTGACCCAAGCCATGCTGCATCTGGACCTCAAGCAGCTTCATGCACTGACGTCCGACAAGCTCACCTACGGCCACTCCAGCGGCAAGGTGCAAAACAAGGCGCAATTCATTGCCGACCTGGAAACCCATACCAGCGCATTCAAAACCCTGGAGATGCAAAACCAGACCATCACCCTCAACGGCGATACCGCCCTGGTGCGCAACCACTTCCATGCCCTGGCGGTGAACAGCGGTGTGGACACACCAACCGATATCGACAACTTTCAGGTTTGGCAAAAACAGCACGGCCAATGGCTGCTGATTGGGCGCCAGGCTTACAAGTACTGAGCAAACCTCACCACGCCACCACCTTGCGCACCTTCACCAGCGCCTCACGCAATGCCGCCATGGGCACCGAACCCAGGGCCAGGCGCAGCGCGTGGGGCACCTGGGCCGAGACCGCGAACGGTTCGGCGGTTGAAACCGAGATGCCCGCGCGCTGCAAGGTCATGGCGACCTGATCGGCGCGGGCGTCTTCCGCCAACGGTAGCCACAGAAAGTAGGAGGACGGGTGACTGATGATCTTCACGCCCCTCAGCACCTGTGCTGCCAACGCTTGACGAGCCTGGGCATCCGCACGCTTTTGCGCCTCCAGTTGCGCCACCGTGCCGTCCTCGAGCCAGCCCACCGCAATCGCGCTCATCACCCCCGGCACGTTCCAGGTGGTGGCCATGATCGTGCGTTCCAACCCGCTTACCCACGCCATAGGCGCAGCGATAAAGCCCACGCGCAAACCGGTGGCGACACTTTTGGACAACCCGCCGATGTACACCGTGCGCTCCGGTGCAAGAGTTGCCAAAGGCGGCGGCGCTTCTTCGGCGAGAAACGCATAGGCGCCATCCTCGATGATCATCAGGTTGTGCTGCCGGGCGATTGCCACCAAGCGCTCGCGCTGCTCCAGGCTCATCACCCAGCCCAGCGGGTTATGCAGGGTCGGCATGCTGTACACCGCTCGCACCGGGCGCTGGCGACACAGGCTGTGCAGGTGGTCAAGATCAGGGCCGTTGGCTGTGACTGGGATGGCGACCAGTTCCAGGTGCAGGGTTTCGGCCAGTACCTTAAACCCCGAATAGGTCAGCGCATCCACCGCGACCACATCCCCAGGCTTGAGCAAGGTCATCATGCTCACCGCCAGGCCATGCTGGGCGCCGCTGACCACCAGCACCTGCTCGGCTTGCACCGTCAACCCTCGGTTCAACAAGTGCCGGGCCACGGCGGCGCGCTCGTGCACACGCCCGGCATGGGGCTGGTAGCGCAGCAGCGCCTCCAGGTCGCCAGACAGGGCGAGTTGGCGCAACGCCGTGCGCAGCAGCTCGGCCTGGCCCGGCAAAGACGGATAGTTGAAATTCAGGTCAAGCAAACCCGCCGCAACCGTCATCTGCCCACTGCCCTGCCCCGATGGCAAGGCAATCTCACGTACGAAGGTGCCGCGCCCGGTTTCGCCACTGACCAGGCCCATGGCTTCCAGCTCGCTGTACACCCGGCTGGCGGTGACCAGTGCCAGGCCATGCTCGGCGGCCAATTGGCGATGGGTAGGCAACCGCGTGCCGGGCTGCAATTGGCCGCTGCGGATGGCCTCGGCGAAGGTATCGACCAGCGTCTTGTAGCGAGCACGGGGCATAGGGCTGTATCCATGACAATTTTTTGATTGTCTTAATCTTCAATCCTAGGATGCCCAGCACGCAACTGCCATTTTCGGACAGGTCCCCCATGGAACGCACTTCTCCTCTCGGCACTCTGGACAGCAGCACCCAGGGTTGGATCAACGGTTTTATCGGTGTGGTGATTTTCAGCGGCTCGCTGCCAGCCACGCGCCTGGCGGTCATGGAATTCGATCCGGTGTTCCTGACCATGATCCGCGCCACTCTCGCGGCGCTACTGGGGTTGTGCCTATTGGGGGTATTCAAGGAAAGACGCCCCACGCGCCAGCAATGGGCACCGCTGGTTATCGTCGCGCTTGGCGTGGTGATCGGCTTTCCACTGCTGACGGCCCTGGCCCTGCAGTACGTGACCTCGGCCCACTCCATCGTCTTTATCGGCCTGCTGCCACTGGCTACGGCGGTGTTCGGTGTGCTGCGCGGCGGTGAACGGCCGAGGCCGGTGTTCTGGTTGTTTTCGATCCTGGGCAGCCTGTTGGTGATGGGATATGCCGTTGCCCAAGGCTTGAGCGCCGCACCCGCGGGCGATGTGTTGAAGCTGTTGGCCGTGCTGGCATGCGGCCTGGGGTATGCCGAAGGCGCCAAGCTGTCGCGCAGCCTGGGCGGCTGGAAGGTGATCTGCTGGGCGCTGGTGGTGTCGCTGCCGGTGGTGGCGCCCTTGAGCCTGTTGTTGGCGCCGTCTACCCTCAGCGGTATCAGCTTGCCGGCCTGGTTGAGCCTGGGCTACGTGGCGGTGTTCAGCATGTTGATCGGCTTTGTATTCTGGTACTGCGGCCTGGCCCAGGGCGGGATTGCCGCGGTCGGCCAGTTGCAGTTGCTGCAACCGTTCTTCGGCCTGGCGCTGGCGGCGGGTTTGCTGCATGAACAGGTCAGCCTGGGCATGGTTCTGGTGACGGTGGCGGTGATCGGCTGCGTGGCCGGGGCGAAGAAGTTTGCTCGCTAACCCCTGGCCTGCTAAATAGAAGCGTCGCCCAAACAACAACAAGGACTCTGCATGCACAGCGCTTCTCTCCAGGACACCACGGCGCCGGAAGGCATCTGCTACGGCTGCGGCAGCAGCAACCCTCATGGCCTGCACATCAAGAGCCGCTGGGATGACGATGGCGTACACGTCATTGCCGAGCATCAACCCGAGGCCAAATACAGCGGCTGGCCAGACCTGGTCTACGGTGGCCTGATCGCCATGCTGGTGGACTGCCATTCCAACTGGACCGCCATGGCCTACCACTACCGCGCCGAACAGCGTGAACCCGGCAGCCTGCCGCGCATCGACTGCGTCACCGGTAACCTGGGGATCAAATTCATCAAGCCCACGCCCATGGGTGTGCCCCTGGTCCTGCGGGCGCGGGTCGAAGGCGAAATCGGTCGCAAAAGCCGGGTGGTCTGCGAAGTGTATGCAGGCAGCGTGCTCACCGCCGTCGGCGACTCGGTGTTCGTGCGCGTCGACACCGGGCAACTGGCCGCCGCCGCCCATGGCCGCGAGGTTTGATCCTGGTCTACAGTGACGGCAACCGCTAATCGAGGACTGCACCGATGACTCGTCTGACCGCGAAAGACTTTGCTCCCGAACTGCTGGAACTCTACGACGGCTATGCCCACGGCAAGATCAACCGCCGCGAATTTCTCGACCGCGCCGCGCTGCTCACCCTCGGTGGCCTCACCGCTTCGGCATTGCTCGCGGCCCTGAGCCCCAATTACGCCCTGGCCGAGCAGGTGAAATTCACCGACCCGGATATCGTCGCCGACTACATCACCTACCCCTCGCCCAAAGGCAACGGCACCGTGCGCGGCTATCTGGTACGCCCAGCCAGGGCGGCAGGCAAGCTGCCCGCCGTGGTGGTGGTGCATGAAAACCGGGGCCTGAACCCCTATATCGAAGACGTCGCCCGACGCCTGGCCAAGGCCGGCTTTATCGCCTTGGCCCCGGACGGCCTGACCTCGGTGGGCGGCTACCCTGGCAATGATGAAAAAGGCGTGGCCCTGCAGCAGACCGTCGACCCGACCAAACTGATGAACGACTTCTTCGCCGCCATCGAGTGGCTGATGCAGCACGACAGCAGCACGGGCAAAGTCGGCATCACCGGGTTCTGTTACGGCGGTGGCGTGACCAATGCAGCGGCGGTGGCCTACCCGGAACTGGGCGCGGCAGTGTCGTTCTACGGGCGCCAACCCGACGCCAAGGACGTGCCGCGCATCAAGGCGCCGGTCATGTTGCATTTCGGTGAGCTGGATACGCGCATCAATGAAGGCTGGCCGGCGTATGAACAGGCATTGAAGGCCGCGGGGACGAGGTATGAGGCGTTTATCTACAAGGGTGCCAATCACGGTTTCCATAATGATTCGACACCGCGCTATGACGAAGCAGCGGCGAACCTTGCCTGGGAACGCACCCTGGGATGGTTCCGCCAATACCTGATGTAGGAGCGAGCTTGCTCGCGAAAAACGACAACGATAACGCGGGCGTCCTGGATAGACGCGGCGCCTGGGAGTTTTTCGCGAGCAAGCTCGCTCCTACATAAATGAGGACCTGCCTCCCCAAATGTTATCCAACACTTGCCTGCAACCACCCCTTGAACGCCAACATCGCGGGTGTCTCAGCCCGCGACTGCAAGCGCGTCAACCAATAGCTGCCGGTGGTGATCCCCACCTCGAACGGCTGGCGGATCACATCGTTCTCCAATTGCCGTGAAAACATCAGGGCTGGCGCCAGTGCTACGCCAGTTCCTTGCAGCGCGGCCTCCATCATCGCCAGCGAAGAGTCGAACACCACGCTGCGCGGCACCCGTGTATCGCTGGGCAAACCGGCGGCCTGGAACCACAGGTTCCACTCATCGGCACGGTAGGAACGCAGCAAGGTGTGCTTCAGTACGTCAGCCGGGCTGTGCAGTTGTTCGGCAATCTGCGGCACGCACAACACCGTCAGCGGTGCCTCAAGCAAGGGGCAGGCGTCGGTGCCGTGCCACGCGCCGGCGCCAAAGCGGATGGCATAATCCAGGCCCTCGGCGGCGACATCCACGCGATTGTTGTGGGTGGACAAGCGCAAGTCGATCAACGGGTAGCGGCTGTGAAAATCCGCCAGGCGTGGCAACAACCAGCCCACCGCAAAGGTACCGACCGCCCCCACCGTCAGGACTTCACGGTAATGCCCGCCTTCAAACTGATCCAAGGTCAGGGCAATACGGTCGAAGGCGTCACGCAGCACGGGCAGCAGGGATTCGCCTTCGCTGGTGAGCATCAAGCCCCGTGGCAGGCGCTTGAACAGCGTGACGTTGAGTTGCGCTTCGAGACTTTTGACCTGATGACTGACCGCCGCCTGGGTCACGCACAGCTCAATGGCCGCACGGGTAAAGCTCAAATGGCGCGCCGACGCTTCGAAAGCGCGCAACGCATTGAGCGGCAGGTGGGAACGCAACATGGCTTGACCCAAATTTTTCTAATGGCAGGTGCGAGATATCATCGTTTGCCGACACCCGGAAATCCACCTACATTTGCCACGCCTGCGCAGGTTCCGATCGTCATTGCCTTATTTACATGGAAGCGAACCATGAAACACACCCTGAAAAAATATGCGGTTTCAGCCTTGTTGCTCGGCGCCGGCAGCTGCATGGCCGCCACCGACATGCGCCAGGTCGTGGACAGCCACGTCACCCCTCTGATGAAACAGCAAGGCATCCCGGGCCTGACGGTCGCGGTCGTCCAACAGGGCAAGGTGCAATACTTTAACTACGGCGTCGCCGCCAAAGACACCCAGGCACCCGTCACCGAAAACACCCTGTTCGAAATCGGCTCAGTGAGCAAAACCTTCAACGCCACCCTCGGCGGGTATGCCCAGGCCATCGGCAAGCTCAAGCTGTCGGACATGACCAGCCAACACTTGCCCATCCTGGCAGGCAGCGCGTTCGATCGCATCAGCCTGCTGCAACTGGCCACTTATACCGCCGGCGGCCTGACGCTGCAGTTTCCGGATGCCGCCGACAGTGCAACCACCATGATGGATTACTTCCAGCATTGGAAACCCACTTATGCGCCGGGGGAACAACGCCTTTACTCCAACCCCAGCATTGGCCTGTTCGGTTACGTGACCGCAAAAAGCCTGGGCCAGCCTTTCACCGTCGCCATGGAAAAAACCCTGCTGCCCAAGCTGGGCTTGACCAATACCTATACCCGCGTCCCCGCCGACAAGGCCGGCCAATACGCCCAGGGCTATGACAGCCAGCAGAAACCGGTACGCGTCAACCCTGGCGCCCTGGACTTCGAAGCCTATGGCCTCAAGAGCAGCAGCCAGGACCTGGCCCGCTACGTGATCGCGAACATGCACCCCCAAACCCTGGAACAACCGGTGCAACAGGCCATTGCCACCACTCACGCCGGCTACTACACCGTCAACGGCATGACCCAGGGGCTGAGCTGGGAACGCTACCCCTACCCCATCGGCCTGCAAGCGTTACTGGACGGCAACTCCACACCGATGGCGATGGAGCCGCACAAGGTCACCTGGTTGACACCCGCCCAGGCCGAGCCGGCCAACGTGCTGTACAACAAAACCGGGTCCACTGGCGGCTTTGGTGCTTACGTGGCGTACGTGCCAAGCAAGGACATGGGGGTGGTGATCCTGGCGAACCGGAACTACCCGAATGCCGAAAGGGTGAAAGTAGCGCACGCGATCTTGAGTGCGATGGACCAATAAGGCCGCCATCGCAGGCAAGCCAGCTCCCACATTTGGATCGCGGCGCGTCAGTTAGATCAGCGTCCGCCGTTGGGTAGTCACGGGAGCAAGCTCCCTCGCCACAGGGCCTGCGTCGTCCCTGAGTTGTGTAGATACCTATGCCCCGATGAGGGAGTGTCTGACTCATCGCCATCGGGGCAAGCCCCCTCCCACCCTACATTCCGAGCCACTGCGGCAGCGCCAGGGAAATGAACGGCAAGTACGTCACCATGATCAGGAACACCAACAGGATCATCAGCCACGGCATCGCCGCGCGAATAGTCTGCCCCAATGTCAGCCCGGTCACCGCCGAGGTCACGAACAGGTTCAGCCCCACCGGCGGGTGCACCAGGCCGATTTCCATGTTCACCACCATCACAATCCCCAGGTGAATCGGGTCAATGCCCAGCTTCATCGCAATCGGAAAAAAGATCGGGGCCAGGATCAGCACAATGGCCGAAGGCTCCATAAAGCTGCCGGCAATCAGCAGCACCACGTTGACCATGATCAAAAAGCCAATCGGCGTCAGCCCTTCCGAGATTACCCACGCGGTGATTTGCTGGGGGATCTGTTCGGTGGTCAGCACGTGGGCAAACAGCATGGCGTTGGCGATGATGAACATCAGCATGATCGACAAGCGCCCCGACTCCAGCAGCACCTTGGGGCAGTCGCGCAGCTTCATGTCCTTGTAGACGAACAGCGCGACGAATGCTGAATACACGGCCGCCACTGCCGCCGCTTCGGTCGGGGTGAACATGCCGCTGTAAATGCCGCCGAGGATGATCACCAGTAGCAACAGGCCCCAGAACGCTCGACGTGCACAGCTCAGCCATTCACGGAATGTCGCCCGGGGTTGCGCCGGCAGCTTCTTGATGCGGGCGACGATGTAGATCGCGACCATCAACATCAGGCCCAGCAGCAAGCCCGGAATCACCCCGGCCATGAACAACTTGCCCACCGAGGTTTCGGTCGCCGCCGAATACACCACCATCACAATCGACGGCGGGATCAGAATGCCCAAGGTCCCGGCATTGCAGATGATGTCCGCACCAAATTCCTTCGGATAACCGGAGCGCACCATGCCCGCCACGGCAATCGAACCCACTGCTGCCACCGTGGCCGGTGACGACCCGGACAGCGCTGCAAACAGCATGCACGCCAGCACCGCCGCAATCGCCAGGCCACCGCGGATATGCCCGACACAGGCGTTGGCAAAGTCGATCAGCCGCTGGGCCACGCCGCCGGTGGTCATGAAGGCACCGGACAACAGGAAAAACGGAATCGCCAGGAAGGTGTAGGCATCGCTGGTTTCAAACAGCTTGATCGCCAGGGAACTCACCGAGTCCTGGCTGAACATCAGGATCGACACCGCACCGGACAGCCCCAGGGCAATCGCAATCGGCACGCCCAGGAACATGAACACGAACAACAGCAAAAACAGACAGAGCACGGCCATCAGTGACGCTCCTCATGGCTGCCGGCCAACTTGCTGGCCTCACCGGCCTCGTCGGCCAACCCCAACCCGACCTGGCGGTGGGTAAAGATGCGGTAGAAAATTTCCAGGTAGCGGATCAATACCAACGCAAAGCCAATGGGCACGATCACCACGATGTCGCCGACATCGATGCCGAACTGGTCGAGGTCTTCGGCGCCGATATGCGCGGTCATCACCGCACTTACCCACTTGTAGCTGGCCACCATGAACAGCCCGGCATAGGCCAGGCAGCACAGGCAGGCGAGCATGCCGAGCAGACGCTGCACCGGGCGCCGGGTCAGCCGCACCAGCGCGTCCACACCCAGGTGGCCAGCAGTGCGCACGCCGTAGGAAATGCCGAAGAAAATCAACCAGCCGAACATGGCCTTGGTCAGCGCCACACTCCAGGTCATCTCTTGGGCCCACGTCATGCTGCCGTCGCCCAGGGCATTGAAGAAGGGGCTGCTCCAGGCCCATTTGTCGGCCAGGGTAAAGAACAGGGTGTAGACGTTGTTGAGCATGACGTAGACGAACGTCACCAGGGTCATGGCGGCCAGCAGGAAAGCGATAAAGCCTTCCTCCAGGTGCTCCCAGACGCGTCTTAGCGTTTGCATGGCAAAACCTCGCGAGGCAGAGATAGGTAAAAAGCCAGGTCAACCTGCTAGATCGTTCTCACGCTCCGCGTGGTAATGCCGCCCCGGACGTTCCACGTTCTGTATCACGCCGTGCGTAAGGCGACGCGGAGCGTCACGGGATGCATTACCACGCGGAGCGTGGGAACGATCAGTCGCGGGCAAGCCCGCTCCCACAGGGGATTACTGATTGGACTGGTCCGCCGCCTTGATCAGGCCGGCCCCAATCTCGCCTTCGAACTTCTGCCACACCGGGCGCATGGCTTCGCGCCACAGCGCACGTTGCTCGGGGGTCAGTTCGATGATTTCGCTGGTCTTGGCGTCGATGATCTTCTGCTTGGCCGACTGGTTCAGCGCTTCGGCCTGCTTGTTCACCTCCACGGTGACCTCGGCCATGATCTGCTCCAGGGTGCTGCGCACATCCGGCGCCAGGCCGTTCCAGAATGTCGCGTTAGTGATCACCATGTAGTCGATCAGGCCGTGGTTGGACTCGGTGAAGTACTTCTGCACTTCGTTGACCTTCTGGCTTTCATAGTTCGACCAAGTGTTCTCGGTGCCATTCACGGTACCGGTCTGCAGGCCCTGGTAAACCTCGGCAAAGCTCATCTTGCGCGGGTTGGCGCGGATCGCCTTGAACTGTTCTTCGAGCACACTGGAAGCCTGCACGCGGAACTTCAGGCCACGGGCGTCCTTGGGTTCATGCAGGGCCTTGTTGGCAGAGAGTTGTTTGAGGCCGTTGTGCCAATAGGCCAGGCCGAGGATGTTTTTATCCTGCATCGAGGTCAGCAGTTGCTTGCCCTGGGCCGCCTGGAAACGGTCGACGGCGGCCAGGTCGTTGAACAGGAACGGCAAGTCGTAGATCTGCACTTGCTTGGTGTAGTGCTCGAATTTGGCCAGGGACGGGGCCAGCATCTGCACATCACCCAGCAGCAATGCTTCCATTTCCTTGCCATCGCCAAACAGCGACGAGTTCGGGTACACCTCGACCTTGACCTTGCCGGGCAGGCGCTCTTCAGCAAGCTTTTTGAACAGCAGCGCGCCTTGGCCTTTAGGGGTGTTTTCAGCAACCACGTGGGCGAACTTGATCACAATCGGGTCTGCCGCCTGGGCCAGGCCAGCGGTAAACAAGGTGGCGGCGCACAGCAGCGCCCGGGAAAGCTTGAGCATGGGAATCACCTTCTTATTGTTGTGTTTAAGGCAAGGTGCCTGATGTTACGCGTGTCGTGAATTTCGAATTTTAGATACCTGCGTTCGGCCTGGCCGAATGCGTCCAGTGTGGGAGCTGGCTTGCCTGCGATAGCGGTGTGTCAGGCAACACAGACATTGACTGTTCTGCCGCTATCGCAGGCAAGCCAGCTCCCACATTTGGCTCCAGGTTCCGTCAGTCAGAGCTGGCAGTGAGCAGCCGTTGCGCGCGCAGCAAGACCGGCGCATCCACCATCTGCCCATCAATCTGATAAGCCCCTGCCCCATGGGCGCCCGCCTCCACCACCCGCCTGGCCCAGGCCAGCTCTTGGGCGCTCGGCGCTAGCGCGGCATGGATCACCGCCACTTGCTTGGGATGAATGCACAACGCCCCGGCAAAACCCATCTCATAGGCGTGCCGGATCGAACGGTGCAGGCCTTCGGGGTCGTCGATGGCCGGGTGCACGCCGTCCAGCGGCGCCGCCAGGCCCGCGGCGCGCGAATGCACGATCAACGCCAGGCGCGCCTGGTCGAGGGCCAATTCGGCGGCACGGGAGTGACTGCTCAGGTTCAGGTCCAGCGCCAGGTCCAAGCCACCGAACGACAGGCGCTCCACCTGGGGCGCCTGGGCAATCTGCGCCAGTGCCAGCAAACCGCGTGCGCTTTCGATAATCGGCCAGATAGCCTTGCCGGTCGCGGCCATCACAGCCACCTGGGCCGCGCTTTCGACCTTGGGCAGCAATACCCCGGCGACATTTGCATGGGCCTTGCAGAACGCCACGTCCTCAAAATGCTCGGCATGTTGCGGCGCGTTGATGCGCACCCACACCTGGGCCTCAGGATGGGCGTGCAGGAACGCGCCCAGATTATCCCGGGCCTGACGTTTGAGCGGCTCTTCCACCGCGTCTTCAAAATCCACAATCACTGCGTCGGCGCCGCTGGCCAGGGCCTTGGCAAACCGCTCCGGGCGGCTGCCCGGCACAAACAGCGCAGAACGTACTAAAGGCTTTGGCATCACGTGATTCCTGATTAGATAACGCCGCGCTCACGCAGACTGTTAATGGCCTCAACGGAGTAACCCAACTGGTCGAGGATGCCTTGGCTGTGTTGCCCCAGCGCTGGAACGCCGTCCATGCGCGGGGTAAACGCGGCGTTACGGGCCGGTGGCAGCAGCGAGGGCAACGGCCCCGCCGGGCTGTCGACGTCACGCCAGCTGTCGCGGGCCTTGAGTTGCGGGTGGTCCCACACGCCTTGCATGTCGTTGACCCGGGCACTGGCAATTTGCGCGTGCTCCAGGCGCTGGATCACCGCCTCGACGTCCAGTTGGGCAAAGCGCTCCACAATGATCTGGCGCAGCACCTCGCGGTTGGCCGAGCGCTTGAAATTGGCGCTGAAGCGCTCGTCCGTCGCCAATGCCGGGGTGAGCAGCACTTTGTCGCAGAACGCCGCCCATTCGCGCTCGTTCTGCAAGCCGAGCATCACCGTGCCGCCGCCCCCGGTGGGAAACGGCCCGTAGGGGTAAATCGTCGAATGCGCGGCACCCGCACGCGGTGGCGGCGGCGCGCCGTCGAAGGCGTAATACATCGGGTAGCCCATCCACTCCACCAGGCTTTCGAGCATGCTCACATCGATGCGACTGCCCTGGCCGGTTTTGCCGCGCAGCAGCAGCGCCGACAGAATGCCGCTGTAGGCGTACATCCCGGCGGAGATATCCGCGATGGAGCAACCGGCCTTGGCCATCTGCTCTTCACCTGGGCCACCGGTCACCGAGAGAAAGCCGCCCTCGCTCTGGATCAGCAGGTCGTAGGCTTTCTTTTTCTCGTAGGGCCCGCCTTCGCCGTAGCCGGAAATATCGCAGACGATCAGGCGTGGAAAGCGCACGTGCAGCGCCTCGAACGATAAGCCCATGCGCGCTGCCGCGCCGGGGGCAAGGTTCTGCACCAACACATCGGCATCGGCCAAAAGCGCATCCAGAATAGCGCCCGCCTCGTCCTGCTTGAGGTCCAGGGTCAGGCTTTCCTTGGAGCGGTTGGTCCAGACGAAATGCGACGCCAGGCCACGCACCCGCTCGTCATAGCCACGGGCGAAGTCGCCGGTGCCGGGTCGCTCTACCTTGATGACCCGGGCACCGAGGTCGGCCAGCTGGCGCGTGCAAAATGGCGCGGCAATCGCGTGTTCCAGGCTGACGACGGTGATGCCGTCCAGCGGTCGTTGTTCAGTCATGACAAATCCCTCAAAGCCAATGGGCCATGGACGCGGTAGTACGCAGGTTCCACACCTGCTCGATCAGGCCTCTGGCCTGGGTCGGGGTGCGGGCGCCGCTGAAGTGGGCCAGGCGCTGGAACTTATCCGCCAGTTCGGCCCGACTCAGGGTGTTGCCCGGGTCGCCCTTGGGTTCATCAATGGCACCGCGCAGCGTGCGGCCATCGGTGGTGGTGACCGTGACGCGGCCCAGCCAACGTTGCGGGTAGGCGCTGTCGACTTCCGCGTCCAGGGTCATGCTGACCTTGTCGCGAAACGCCGCGACCGCAGGATCGGTCAACGCCAGCTCATGGAATTCAGGCAACCCGGCCTTGCCATGCACAGCGATCAGCCCAAGCACGGTGCCCATGGAAAACTTCGCCTGGTGCACGGTGGCCGGTACCGTCACTCGGCCGAGTACGTCAATGGCGCCTTGGTGCACGTGGGTTCGCACCTGGGAGATCTGCGCAGCGCTCAAGCCTTCACGCTGCATCACGGCCAGCAGCGCGTCGGCAGCAGGATGGGTGTGGCGACAGGAGGCGTGGAACTTGAACGAGGTTTCCACCAGCGCCCAACGGCTGCCCAGCTCGGCAGACAATTTGCCCGGCTGGGCATCACTGGACATACCTGCCGCCAAACCTTGCTCACCTTCAAGGATATTGCGCGCGCCGGTCAGCCCATCGGCCGTAAGGTAAGCCGCCAGCAAGCCGTCCGCCGCCGCCTTGGCCGTGTGCAGTTGTTTGGAGTCGGCGGCATCGCGCAGAAACTCCCACAGCCCGGCAGCCTGGGTGCCGGCGCTGCCGAGCAGGTTGATGAATTGTTCTTCGTTGAAATCGAGCAACTTGCCCACCGCGACCGCCGCCGCCAGGGTGCCGACCGTGGCCGTGGTGTGGAAGATGCGGTAGTGCGAGCGGCCCATGAACTCACCGATGCGAATCCCCGCCTCGTAGCCGGCCACCGAGGCCAGCAAGAGTTCACGGCCAGCCTTGCCGAGGTCCTGGGCAGCCGCCAACGCGGCGGGAAACACCACGGTGGCCGGGTGCAGCACGGAGCTGTTGTGCAGGTCATCCTGCTCCACCAGGTGTGAGGAGGCGGCGTTGACCAGTGCGGCGAAATACGCGCTGGTGCCGGTGCCGTTGACGATCACCTGGGCCGGGCCGCTGCTCGGGCCCATCTTCTGCGCGTAGCGTTCAAACAAGGGAATCGGGTGCGCGCCTTGGCTGGCCAAGGCGGACGCGAGCCAATCCAGGTACAGCTCTTCGGTACGCGCCAGCACGGGCTCGGGCAATTGTGAGTACGTCAGCTCGGCCAGGAACCGGCACAGGGCTTGGGTATGATGCATGCTCAAGGCCCTCAGAAGCTGCGTGGCAATTCGAGCAAATGCTCGGCCACGTAGGACAGGATCAGGTTGGTGGAGATCGGCGCCACCTGGTACAGGCGGGTTTCGCGGAACTTGCGCTCCACGTCGTACTCGCAGGCAAAGCCGAAGCCGCCGTGGGTTTGCAGGCAGGCGTTGGCCGCTTCCCAGGACGCCTTGGCCGCCAGGTACTTGGCCATGTTGGCACTGGCCCCGGCGTTCTTGCCGCTGTCGTATTCCTCGCAGGCACGCCAGCGCATCAGGTCGGCCGCTTCGATCTCGATATGCGCCTCGGCAATCGGGAACTGCACGCCCTGGTTCTGCCCGATTGGCCGGCCAAACACCACACGGTCGCGGGCATAGGCGCTGGCCTTTTCGATGAACCAGCGGCCGTCACCGATGCACTCGGCGGCAATCAGCGTACGCTCGGCATTCAGGCCATCGAGGATGTATTTGAAGCCCTTGCCCTCCTCGCCAATCAGGCTGTCCAGGGGCAGCTCCAGGTTGTCGAAGAACAGCTCGTTGGTCTCGTGGTTGACCATATTGGCGATGGGCTGCACGGTGAGGCCGTTGCCGATGGCCTGGCGCAGGTCCACTAGGAAGATCGACATGCCTTCGGACTTTTTCTTTACGTCGGCCAAAGGCGTGGTGCGCGCCAGCAGGATCATCAGGTCGGAATGCTGTACCCGAGAGATCCAGACTTTCTGGCCGTTGATCACGTACTTGTCGCCGCGCTTGATCGCCGTGGTCTTGATCTTGGTGGTGTCGGTGCCGGTAGTGGGCTCGGTGACGGCCATCGACTGCAGGCGCAATTCACCGCTGGCCAGCTTGGGCAGGTAGTAGCGTTTTTGCGCCTCGCTGCCGTGACGCAGCAGGGTGAACATGTTGTACATCTGGCCGTGTACGGTGCCCGAGTTGCCGCCGCAGCGGTTGACTTCCTCAAGGATCACCGAGGCTTCGGCCAGGCCCAGGCCGGAACCGCCGTATTCCTCGGGGATCATGGCCGACAGCCAACCGGCGTCGGTCAGGGCCTTGACGAAGGCTTCAGGGAAGCCTTTTTTTTCATCGATCTTGCGCCAGTAAGCGGCATCGAACTCGGCGCACAAGGCGCGCACGCCTTCGCGGATGGCCTTGAGTTCTTCGTTGTCATGGGCATTCATTAACGGCTCTCCGCCTGTTGTTATCGGGTTATTCGAAATGCACTTGGGCGGTCTGTGCCAGGCCTTCAGTGTTGCCAGCCCAGAGTTCTGCGACGCCGGTTGCGGTGATGCGCCCGCCGACCTCAAAAGGCTGTGGCGCAATCAGTGGGCGCACGCCGCGATAGGCAAAGCGGCGCAGGGTCGCCTCAGGGTGCGCCCGGCAGAACGCACGCAGGTTCAAAGTGGCGATCAGCGGGCCATGCACCACCAGGCCGGCATAGCCTTCGGTGCCGGTGACATAGGGGTAGTCGTAGTGGATGCGGTGGCCGTTGAACGTGACGGCGCTGTAGCGGAACAACAGGGTCGGCGTCGGCTCGACGGCCTCTGTCCATTCGCCCCGGGCCAGCGCGTCGCCGCTGCCAGGCTTGGGTGGCGTGGGTTCGCGGTAGACGATGTCCTGTTCCTCGCGGATGGCCAGCCGCCCTTCCTGGGAGTAGTCATGGCGCACAGTGACAAATAGCAGTGAGCCGGTGCGCCCGGTCTTTTCTTCGACCTGGGTGATGGTCGACACGCGCGTAGCCGCCTCGCCAGCCCGCAGTGGCTGCAGAAATTCAAGACGCCCACCGGCCCACATGCGATTGCGGTTATCGGCCGGCGGCAGGAACCCGCCGCGTGCCGGGTGGCCGTCGCTGCCCAACGCCACCTCCGGCAGCGGGTCCTGGAAAAAGCACCATTGCCACAACGCAGGCACAGCGTCGCCGTCGGCAGGCACCTCTTCACCTAACGTCGCGGCGATGCGCTTGAGCAGGTTATGACTCAGGTGGTCGTGGGCGGTCTCACTTCGGCCGATCCAATCAGTGGCGCTCATCGGGTGCAGGTCCTCAGGCAGTGGGTGTCTGCCGTGGATCATGCAAGGGCCTGCCCGTTCTGAGAATTTGCATTTCAATAAACCAGCGTTCGGTTAAGCTGAACGCACCATTCCTATGCGTACCTCTTGTGGCGAGGGAGCTTGCTCCCGTTGGGGCGCGAAGCGGCCCCAAAAAACAGGTCTGCTTCGCAGTCCAGCGGGAGCAAGCTCCCTCGCCACGGGTGATCACAAGCCTGGAGTTTTGCATGCACTTCGATCTCGCCGACCTGCGCCTGTTTATCCATATCGCCGAATCCCCCAGCCTCACCCAGGGTGCCAAGCGCGCCTTCCTGTCGCCGGCTGCCGCCAGTGCGCGGATCAAGGCCCTGGAAGGCCAGCTCGACACGCGCCTGTTGTACCGCGACAGCCGAGGCGTGGAGATCACCCCAGCAGGCGAGCGCCTGTTACACCATGCGCGGTTGATCATGCGCCAGGTGGATTACCTCAAAAGCGAGTTCACCCAATACGGCGTGGATTCGGCCGGGCATATCCGTATCTTCGCCAACACCACGGCGGTCACCGAGTTTTTGCCGGAGGTCTTGGCAGGCTTTCTGTCACAGCGCCCGGGCGTCACCGTCGACCTGCAGGAGCGCCTGTCGCGGGACATCGTGCGTGGGGTGCTCGATGGCACCAGTGACATGGGCATCATCGCCGGCCCCGTGGAAGCCTCCGGCCTGCAAGTGTTGCATTTCAGCACCGACGAACTGGTGCTGATGGTACCCGTCGGGCATCCGTTGGCCGACCAGCCTTCGGTGACCCTTGAGCAGACCCTGGCGTATCAGCATATCGGCCTGCATGAAGGCAGCACGCTGTTGAGTTTCCTGCGCGAACACGTCGAGCGTCTGGGCAAGCAATTGTCGCTGCGTATCCAGGTCTCGAGCTTCGAGGCGATCTGCCGGATGGTCGAGGCCGGCGTGGGCATCGGTATCATTCCCGAGTCCGCCGCCCTGCGTCACAGCCGCACCATGCAGCTGGTGACGGTAAAACTGGACGAGCCCTGGGCGATTCGCGAGCGCAGCATCCTGGTACGCGAGCTGGAAGCGCTGCCGGGGACCATTCGCGCCCTGATCGCCACGTTGATGCCCGCACCCCTGGGCAAATCCTGATGTTTTTATAAGCGGCCGTTAACAGTCTTTGACAGTTTCCCGACAAAGCACTCAAAGATTCTCGGCCCCCGCCGCCCTAGCATTCCAGCATCCAAATCATCATTCGGGTGCTCTTGATGTTTCGCAGATTGCGCGGTATTCCGCTCTTGGGTTGCCTGTTGGGCAGTATCGGTTGCCACTCGCAACCGCCTGTCCCGCCGCCGATTCAAAAAGGCGATTACGGCGCAATCATCCGCTACCTGCAAACCCGCATTCCCCGGGAGATGGCTCGGGACAATGTGGCGGGATTGTCGATTGCCCTGGTCAATGGCCAGGAGCTGATCTGGGCCCGCGGCTTTGGCCTGGCTGACAAAGACCTGGGGGTGCCGGTCACGCCCAATACCGCGTTTCGCGCAGGTGGCATCTCCAAGCTGCTGACCGCCACGGCGGCGCTGCAACTGGTGGAGCAGCAACACCTGGCGCTGGATGCGCCGATCCAGCAGACCCTGCGTGAGTTCTACGTGCGCTCCCGCTTTCACAGCGACCAGGCCAAGGCGGATCGAGCGATCACCTTGCGGCGCTTGCTCAGCCATCAATCCGGCTTGCCCAGCGAGCACCTGCGCGACCTGCGCAGCACCTATGCCATGGGGCAGATGCCGATGCGTGTGTCGGGTGTGTGGCTGAGCAGCCTGCCGGGCTCCCAAGTGGCGTATTCCAACCTTGGCTATGCCTTGGTGGGCGCCGCCATTGAGCGCAGCAGCGGCAAAAGCTTCGAAGCCCAGTTACAAAGCAGCCTGCTCACACCCTTGAGAATGAACCAGTCCAGTTTCCTGGGCACCGGTGCGCAAATGAGCTATCGCGCCCACGGCTACGAGGATGGCAAGGCCAGCACCGACCCACAGGTGCGTGACCTCGCCGCCGGCGGCCTGTGGACCAGCCCCAAAGACCTCAGCCGCTACGTACGCATGCTGTTTGCCAAGGGCACCTACAAGGGCAGCCAGATCCTCGGTAGCACGTCTATCGACGCCATGTTTACCCAGCAAAACACCGGCAATGCCTTGGATTTCGACTGCCAGATGGGCTTGGGCTGGTTCTTGGCGCCCTGTGGTGACGAGCCCATCGGCCCCGGTGTGCGCACCTACCAGCACAGCGGTGGCGGCGACGACTTCGTGGCCCAGTTGACCCTGCTGCCGGATCAGCAACTGGCCGTGGTCATCATGGCCAACGACAGCAACGCCGAAGACATGGTGGTGTCGCTGACCACCGACAGCCTGCGCCTGATGCTCCAGGCTCAGACCGGCAAGCCCGTATGCGCCGATGACTGCCAGGCCCCCAGCCACGGCCTCAAGCTGCGCCATGTACCGGCGGCGGTGGATCGCAAGCGCCTGGCAGGCTTCTACGCCACCGCCTGGGGCGTGTTCCGCATCAGGGATGAGCATGCGCGCTTGAGCGGTGAACTGGCCGGCTACAATTTCCAGCTATTGCGTGATGAGCAAGGCTGGCTGCGGGCGCAGAAAAAGATACTGGGTTTCTGGCGCAAGGACCTCGGCGAGTTGGGCCGCGTGCAGTTCGATGTGCTCACGGTACAAGGCCGCCAAATGCTCACCGCCCGCAGCCACGGCCAACGCATTGCCATCGGCGAGCGCATCGAGCCGCCGCCCTTGTCCGCCGCGTGGGCCAACACGGTCGGCACCTACCAGGTGCTCAACAGCCATGAACCCGACGCGCCATTGAGTGGCATCAGCGTGCGCCAGGAGGACGGTTTCCTGGTGATTCGCGGCCAATTGCACGGCGAGCCGTTGACCGACTACATCCTGCTGCCCATCGACAACGCCCATGCGGTGCTGGCCGGCAACGGCTACGGCCTGGGCGATACCGTCAGCCGCCAGGTCAACGGCCTGAGTGCTTCGGGCTACTCGTTCAAACGCACCCATTCACCCCACACACCCTTGAACCTCTAACCAGGAAAACACCCTGATGCACTCAAAAAACCTGTGCCTGTCATTGACCTCACTGTGCCTGCTCGCCGCCGCCGATACGGCGTTTGCCGAAGACTGGCAATACAGCCTCGAGGCCGGCATGGCCAACGCCCCCCGCTACAGTGGCAGCGACGAACGTATGACGGCGCCTGTGCTCGGTGGCAAAATCATCAGCCCCTGGGGCGTCTTCCTCGACACTGATACGGGCTTGGGCTGGGGTTACGAAGGTAATGCCCTGAGCTTCAGCGCATACGTTGGCGCAAGCGATTCGCGCAAGGATAAAAATGAAAGCATGCATGCCGGCTCCAAACGCCTCAAAGGCATGGGCGAGATCAAGTCACGTCCGCAATTGGGGGTGAGTGCCGCCTACAACCTCGGCGGTGTGATCATCGGCGCCACCCTGGAACATGCGCTTGAAGAAGATAAACACAAGGAAACCGGCAAGGCTTTTACCCACCTGGAGTTGAGCCTGGGTACCAATCTCTATGAAGGCCGCTACGGCTCCGTCGATGCCGCCATCAACAGCCACTTCGGTGACCGCAACTACCTGCAAACCTGGTACGGCGTGACTGCCGACCAGGCCACCCGCAGCCGCTTCAAGGAATACAAGGCAAGGGCCGGCAATATCAGCAATGGCATGAACCTTTCATGGAGCGTGCCGATCAACGAACACACGCAGTTCTCGACCTTGCTGGATGTGCAATACCTGGCCGATGAAGCAGGCAAGAGCCCGATCGTGGAGCAGCGGCTGCAGGCATCGGTGTTGGGGGAGCTGCAGTACACCTTCTGATCTGACTTGCCCTCTGTAGGAGCGAGCTTGCTCGCGAAAAACTCGCAGGCGCCGCGTTTATCCAGAGAACACGCGTTATCGTTGAGGCTTTTCGCGAGCAAGCTCGCTCCTACAGGATGGCATTGGGGCAAGCCCCCTTACTCTGCATAGGCCCACGTCATTCGAAACGACGCCCCGCCCCACTCCGAATCCTGCACTTCCACCTGCCCGCCATGCCACTGGCTGACACGCTTGACCAGCGCCAGGCCCAGACCAAATCCGCCTGTGCGGCGGTCGCGGCTGGCGTCAAGGCGCAGGAAGGGTTCGAATATCTTGGTGCGACCCTCCAGCGGTACTCCCGGCCCATCGTCGTTGACCCGCACTTCGTAACCGCTGCCAAACTTGACCAGCGACACTTCCACGCGACGATCGGCATAACGAATCGCGTTGCGCAGCAGGTTGATCACGGCCCGCGCCATAAAGCGTGGCTCGATCTGGATAACGTCCACCTCGCAGGTGCGCAACGACAACTGCACCCCTTCCGCTTCGGCCTCCAGGGCCACGCTGCCGATCACACTGTCGAGCCAACTGTGGGCCTCGATTTGCTCGCGAGTCACCTGGGTCGCGCCTGGCTCAAGGCTGGCATAGGTCAACAGCTCGGAGACCATTTCTTCCAGCTCACCGAGGTCGGCGTACATGTCGTTGATCAATGCTCGGCTTTGCCGTGGGTCGCTCTGCTGCCTGAGCTGGTCCAGCTCGAATGACAGCCGCGCAATCGGCGTACGCAATTCGTGGGAGACCGCGTTGGTGAGTTCGCGCTGGTTGGCGATCAAACCTTCGATGCGCTCGGCCATCTGGTTGAAGTGCCCGGCCAGTGAACGCACGGTGGAGCGAGTCGGCAACAAGATGCGCGAGCCCAGGTCATTGTCACCGAAACGTTGCGCTGCCAGGCGGATGTGCTCCAGGTCGCGCCAGTGTGGACGCACCCAGAAATACAGGACGATGGCCAGGCTCACGCCCAGGAAAGCGTAGGCCCAGAGGTACAACCACTTGGGTTCCTCCGGCAATCTGATTTCGAGCAGTTGCGGGCCGTCGTCGATAGGCGCAAGAAATTTCATGAAGTCCTCGCGCACCACCACCTGGCCAGCCGCCAGGAGTTTCTGTTCCCGTTCGCTCAAATCCTGGGTGTCGCGCTGCACCAGTTCGAGCCGCAAGCCGTAATGCGGTTGCAGTTCGTCCAGGCGTGCCTGGCGCGCCTCTGCCTGCACGGGGCGCAACTGTTCCACCAGGGCCCAGGCCGGGCCGCGCAGGGCTTCACGGTTATAGGTCTCGTTGGACTCGGGCATGTAAGCGTCCAGGCCGAAGTTGACCAGCCAGATCGACCCGGCCAGGCCGAGCGCGAGAATCAAATAGAGGCGCAGGTACAAGCGCAGCATCTACACCTCCCACGCGAACGGGTTGAACAGGTAGCCCTTGCCCCAGATGGTCTTGATGCACACCGGCTCGCGGGGGTTGTCATTGAGCTTGCCGCGCAGTTTGCTGATGTACACGTCTACGCTGCGGTTCAGCCCGTCAAAGGCAATGCCGCGCATGCGGTTGAGGATGTCGTCGCGAGAGAGAATCTTGCCCGCGCTGCTGGCCAGCAACCACAGCAACTCGAATTCCATGGTGGTGAGGTCAATGGTCTCGCCGCCCAGGCGGACCACCCGGCAACTGCGATCAATCGACAAGCGGCCAAATTCCAGGGCACCGCGCACGGTGGGCTCGGGCACTTGACGGCGCTGCAGCGCACGCAGGCGCGCCAACAACACCGGCGGTTTGATCGGCTTGATCACGTAGTCGTCAGCACCGGACTCAAGGCCAAGGATATGGTCCAGGTCATCTTCCTTGGCGGTGAGGATCACGATGGGCGTGTCCGACACGTTGCGAATCTCGCGGCAGACATGCAGCCCGCTCTGACCCGGCAGCATCAGATCGAGCACGACGATCTTCGGCTTGAAATCCAGGAACGCCGCCAAGGCTTCATCACCCCGGTACACCACCCGTACCTCGAAACCATGCTGCGACAGAAAATGCGAGACCAGCCCTGCCAGCTTTTCATCGTCCTCAACGAGCAGGACCTTGCCCAGACCCAGGTTTTCCATAAGTTCTCAGTGTGGATGCGCGGATTGAAATGGGGCCATTATAGGTGGCAAGCTGGCCGACAGAGGTGGCTGACCAGTCCCCAGCGAAGAAGCTTCATGCTTTTAAGAGTTTTTAACAAATAGCCTGCAGTTTTTAACGCCATTGACAGGGAGTTCCATGCGCAAGGATTACCTGGCGTTCTTCATTTCGCTGTTCCTTTCACGGCTGGCCGACCAGGTTCTGCTGTTTATCGTGCCACTGATCGTGTTCCAGACCACGCAAAGCGTGTCGTGGGCGGGGTTGGCATTTTTTGTCGAGTCACTGCCGCGCTACCTGGCGTTTCCGGTGTGCGGGGCGTTGTGCGACAGGTTTTCACCGGTGCGTATCCTGCATATCAGCCAGGTGTATCGGGCCCTGGCCTGCGTGGTGGCGATGGCGCTGTATGGGCTGTTCGACGGTATCCATTGGCTGGTGATGCTGTCCGCGTTGTGCGGCGTGCTGACCACCCAGGGCATCATGGCGCGGGAAGTGGTGATGCCGCATATCTTCGGGCAGTACACCTACGCCAAGACCTTGTCCTATTCGCAGATCGCCGACCAGGGCGGACTGGTGCTCGGGCCATTGGTGGCGGCGCTGATGCTGGAAGTCTGGGCGTGGCCATGGGTAGTGCTGGGCGTCGCCGCGCTGTTTGTGCTGGCAGACCTGGCGATGCTGATCTGGCAGCGCAACACCACGGTGGACCTGCACATCCATGAACAACAGCCGGGTAACTGGCTGCAACCCCTGCGCACCGCTTTTGGCCACATCCTCAACCGGGTGGAGTTGAAACGCATCATCGTCCTGGCGGTCGGTGTGAACCTGATGGTCGGCGTGACGCTGGCTACCTCGGCTGCCATGGTCACCGGCCACTACGCAGCGGGCAAAGACGCCTATGCCCTGCTGCAAGCCGCCGGGGCGCTGGTGACAATCGCGATTCTGTTCTACCTGGCGCATTCATCACTGAAGCTGAAGGTACTGGGCGGGTTGTCGTACTCGATGATCACCGTCGGCGCGCTGATCACCGCGCTCAGCCCCGGCGTGTGGGCCTACACGGTGGGGTTCCTGCTGCTGACCGGCTTCGACAAGATGTTCAACGTGTACCTGCGCAGCACCCGCCAACGGGTGATTCCGGTGCAGGACTTCGGCAAGACCGTTGGCGTGATGACCTTGCTCAACAACCTGGCCCAGCCCTTGGCGGGCTTGATGATTGCCGTGTTGGCAGCGCCTTTGGGCACGCCAACGGTGATCCTGCTGCTGACCGGGATCACCGCCTTGATCGGTGTGGCCGTGGCCTCAGGCTGGCACGCCACTGTGAAAGCGGAACTCGACGTCGGGTGATTCGATCAGGTCCTGCTCGGTGGCCCGTACCCGCTCGATCACCTGGGCGATATCCTTGGCGTCGCCGTACTGGTATGCCAGCTTCAAGTAGCCCTGGAAGTGCCGCGCCTCGCTTTTGAGCAAGCCGAAATAGAACTTGCCGAGTTCTTCGTCCAAATGCGGCACCAGCGCTTCGAACCGCTCGCAACTGCGCGCTTCGATAAAGGCCCCCACCACCAGGGTATCCACCAGCTTGACCGGCTCATGGCTGCGCACCACCTTGCGCAAACCCGAGGCGTAACGGCCGGCGTGCAGTTGACGCAGTTCGACCTTGCGCTTTTTCATCAGGCGCATGACCTGCTCGTGGTGCACCAACTCTTCGCGGGCCAGGCGCGACATCATGTTGATCAGGTCAACGTGGCCGTAGTACTTGGCCATCAGGCTCAAGGCGGTGCTGGCGGCTTTGAATTCGCAGTTCTTGTGGTCGATCAGCAGGGTTTCCTGATCGGCCAACGCGGCCTGGACCCAGGCATCGGGGGTGCGGCAGCCGAGGAATTCATGGATTTCGGGCAGGTTCATCGGGCTCACGGGCAAAGGATCACAAAAGGGCGCCGATTATACCGACCCCGCCGCAGACCACCAGCCACCGGCCTTGATGTGTATCAACATGACGGCTGCGTAGCAGCAACTATAGTTATCCAACGCCTGCCCTTTTGGAGATCCCGACCATGCAAGCCATCCGCAGCATCCTGGTGGTCATCGAGGCCGAGCATTCGGAAAGCCTGGCCCTCAAGCGTGCCAAGCTGATTGCCAAAGTCACCGACGCGCACCTGCACTTGCTGGTCTGTGACAAGAAGCACGAGCATTCGGCGCTGCTGAGCCTGCTCAAGGAAGGCTTGAAAGAAGACGGCTACAGCGTCACCACCGAGCAGGCCTGGAACGACAGCCTGCATGAAACCATCATCGATGTGCAGCAAGCCGAAGGCTGTGGCCTGGTGATCAAACAGCACTTCCCCGACAACCCTCTGAAAAAAGCCCTGCTGACCCCGGCGGACTGGAAGTTGCTGCGCTACTGCCCAACGCCGGTGTTGCTGGTCAAGACCGCCACCCCCTGGGCGGGCGGCGTGATCCTGGCGGCCATCGACGTGGGCAACGCCGACGGCGAACACCGCTCGCTGCACAATTCGATCATCGACCATGGCTTTGATATCGCCAGCCTCGCCAAAGCGCAGTTGCATGTGATCAGCGCTCACCCCTCGCCCATGCTGTCGGCGGCAGACCCGACCTTTCAGCTCAAGGAAACCATTGAGGCGCGCTACCGCGAGCAATGCAAGGCCTTCCAGGCCGAGTTCGACGTGGACGACAGGCATCTGCATATCGAGGAAGGCCCGGCCGATGTGCTGATCCCACATATCGCCCATCGGTTGCAGGCGGCGGTGACCATTATCGGCACGGTGGCGCGCACGGGGATTTCCGGCGCGTTGATCGGCAATACCGCAGAAGTGGTGCTGGATGCGGTGCAAAGCGATGTGCTGGTGCTCAAACCGCAGACGCTCATGGACCATCTGGAAGAGCTGGCGACCAAGCCCTGACACCGACCTTCAGGCAATGTGGATCAAATGTGGGAGCTGGCTTGCCTGCGATTGCGGTGGGTAAGCGGGCGCATTTGCTCCTGACACACCGCTATCGCTGGCAAGCCAGCTCCCACATTGACCTCGCCAGTCAGTTACCCAGCGCATCTTTCAAGAACCCCGGCGCGATATAGCGCTGGTAATGCGCCTCGGACAAGATAAAGAACTCGCGATCAATGGCATCGCGCAGTTCAGGCAGCGCCCAGTCGCGAAACTCCGGCAACAGCACCATGCCATAGGCTTCCAGGTTATTGATCACCCGGGCCCCACGGGCGATCAACTGGTAGGCCCAGCAATACTCGGACTGGTGTGGCACAAAGCGAATCTTGCGTTGCTCCAACTGCCCGCGCAGGGTCTTGGGGTCGAAAACCTCCACTTTACCGGCCATGACCTGCACTAACAGCTGCTCAAGCCTGAGCCAGACCGCGCGTTTTTCTTCTTCGTTATAGCCGTTCCACTGGATCACTTCATGGTGGAAGCGCTTGCATCCACGGCACACGAGATCGCCGTAGACCGTGGAGCACAGGCCGACGCAGGGGGTCTTGATGGTTTGGTTGGGCATGGGCAGCAACACGCAAATCAGCGAAACAGTGCGCCATGTTAGCCCTTTGTCTAAGGTTGATCACCCAGCAAACTTGAGCAGGCAACTTACCTTTAGATTTTTTTTGCCGTAGAATCACCCGGCCTTGTAAGGCGCCAATAATCCGCTGGAAGCTGTTTTCAAAGCGTCACGAGCACAGTCGTTCCTTCAGAACGGTGTTGGCGCAGGTTCGACCCGGTAGGTCAGAGCCCGCGCCAACCCTCATCAGCTCCGTTCTGCAGGCGTAAAACTTTGAAAGCAGCTTCTGTAAGGAATGCCGGCAGCGCTGGCTTTGCGGCCCAAAAAGCCCCCGAGCGCATGCGTGCCGTTCATTTCTGGATGAGCGTCCCGTGGGACCACTGATGAGGGTAATAACTGTGCTTGAAGCCTACCGCAAACATATCGAAGAGCGTGCAGCACTGGGTATCGTTCCCCAGCCGCTCAACGCCGAACAAACCGCAGGCCTGGTCGAGCTGCTGAAAAATCCTCCGGCTGGCGAAGAAGAATTCCTCGTTGACCTGATCACCAACCGTATTCCACCAGGCGTTGACGAAGCCGCTTACGTCAAGGCCGGTTTCCTGTCTGCCCTGGCCAAGGGCGAAGCCACTTCCCCCCTGATCGACAAGAAACGCGCTGTTGAACTGCTCGGCACCATGCAAGGCGGCTACAACATCGTGACGTTGGTCGAGCTGCTGGACGACGCCGAACTGGCGCCCGTCGCAGCCGCCCAACTCAAGCACACCCTGCTGATGTTCGATGCGTTCCACGACGTCGCCGAAAAAGCCCGCAACGGCAACGAGCACGCCAAAGGCGTGATCCAGTCCTGGGCTGACGGCGAGTGGTTCCGCAACCGCCCTACCCTGGCCGACAAGATCAGCCTGCGCGTCTTCAAGGTCACCGGCGAAACCAACACCGACGACCTGTCGCCTGCGCCTGACGCCTGGTCCCGCCCTGACATCCCGCTGCACGCCCTGGCCATGCTGAAAATGGCTCGCGAAGGCATTGTGCCGGACGAGCAAGGCAAGACCGGCCCGATGAAGCAGATCGAAGAAATGCGCGGCCAAGGCTTCCCGATCGCCTACGTGGGTGACGTGGTCGGTACCGGCTCGTCGCGTAAGTCAGCGACCAACTCGGTACTGTGGTTCTTCGGTGACGACGTACCTTACGTGCCGAACAAGCGTGCCGGCGGTTTCTGCTTCGGCAGCAAGATCGCTCCGATCTTCTACAACACCATGGAAGATGCCGGCGCACTGCCAATCGAATTCGACGTCACCAACATGAACATGGGCGACGTGATCGACCTGTACCCGCATGCTGGCAAAGTCTGCAAGCACGGCACCGACGAAGTCCTGACCACCTTCGAAATGAAGACCCCAGTGCTGTTGGACGAAGTCCGTGCTGGCGGCCGTATCCCGCTGATCATCGGCCGTGGCCTGACCGACAAGGCACGCGCTGAGCTGGGCCTGGGCCCGACCGACCTGTTCAAGCTGCCTGAAGCGCCTGTCGACACCGGCAAAGGCTTCACCCTGGCGCAGAAAATGGTCGGCAAGGCCTGTGGCCTGCCAGAAGGCAAAGGCGTTCGTCCAGGCACCTACTGCGAGCCGAAGATGACCACCGTGGGGTCCCAGGACACCACCGGCCCAATGACCCGTGATGAACTCAAAGACTTGGCGTGCCTGGGCTTCTCGACCGACCTGGTGATGCAGTCCTTCTGCCACACCGCGGCTTACCCGAAGCCGATCGACGTGACCACCCACCACACCCTGCCTGACTTCATCATGACCCGTGGCGGTGTATCGCTGCGTCCAGGCGACGGCATCATCCACAGCTGGCTGAACCGCATGCTGCTGCCGGACACCGTCGGTACCGGTGGCGACTCCCACACCCGTTTCCCGATGGGCATCTCGTTCCCGGCCGGTTCTGGCCTGGTCGCGTTCGCTGCAGCCACTGGCGTAATGCCACTGGACATGCCGGAATCGATTCTGGTGCGCTTCAAAGGCAAGATGAAGCCTGGCATCACCCTGCGTGACCTGGTTCATGCCATTCCTTACTACGCGATCCAGGCTGGCCTGCTGACCGTAGAAAAGAAAGGCAAGAAGAACGCCTTCTCTGGCCGCATCCTGGAAATCGAAGGCCTGAACGACCTGACGCTGGAACAGGCTTTCGAGCTGTCCGACGCCTCGGCTGAACGTTCGGCTGCCGGTTGCACCATCAAGCTGTCCAAAGAGTCCGTCACCGAGTACCTGAACTCCAACATCACCCTGCTGCGCTGGATGATCGGCGAAGGCTACGGCGATGCACGCACCCTGGAACGTCGCGCCCAAGCGATGGAAGCCTGGGTTGCCAACCCGGAGCTGATGGAAGCCGATGCCGACGCCGAATACGCCGAAATCATCGAAATCGACCTGTCGGAAATCAACGAGCCGATCCTCTGCGCGCCAAACGACCCGGACGACGCCCGTCTGCTATCCAGCGTCGCTGGCGAGAAGATCGACGAAGTGTTCATCGGTTCGTGCATGACCAACATCGGTCACTTCCGCGCTGCCGGTAAGCTGCTGGAGCAGGTCAAGGGCCAGCTGCCTACCCGTCTGTGGCTGTCGCCGCCGACCAAGATGGACGCTCACCAACTGACCGAAGAAGGCTACTACGGCATCTACGGCAAGGCTGGCGCACGCATGGAAATGCCAGGCTGCTCGCTGTGCATGGGTAACCAGGCACGCGTTGAGCCGAACTCCACCGTCGTGTCTACCTCGACCCGTAACTTCCCGAACCGCCTGGGTGATGGTGCAAACGTCTACCTGGCATCGGCTGAGCTGGCGGCAGTCGCCTCCACTCTGGGTCGCCTGCCGACAGTCGAAGAGTACATGGGCTACGCAGCGAAACTGGACACCATGGCCAGTGACGTCTACCGCTACCTGAACTTCGACCAGATCGCCGAGTTCCGCAAGATCGCAGCAAGCGCCAACATCCCGGTGATTCAAGCTTAACGGTGTGTTGATGTGAAGAACGCCGCGTATCGCAAGGTACGCGGCGTTTTTTTATGCCTGGGATACAACGTCAATACCACCGCAAAACAAATGTGGGAGCTGGCTTGCCTGCGATAGCGGTGTATCAGTCATGAATGTAATGACTGACAGATAGCTATCGCAGGCAAGCCAGCTCCCACACTTTTAGAGCTGTGCAGTCAGACAGACCGCATCAGGGCTCAAGCAACCAGCGAATACACCAACGCCGTAATGGCAACCAAGCCGACTGCAGTCACAAACACATTCGACGCCTGCCCAAGGTACTTGGCCATGGCCGGCACCTTGCGGATGGCGTACATCGGCATCAGGAACAGAATCGACGCAATCACCGGCCCACCCAGGGTCTCGATCATGCCAAGGATGCTCGGGTTAAGCGTGGCGACGATCCAGCACACCACCAGCATGAAGGCGGCGGTCATGCGGTCCAGAGTCTTGGGTGCCGGACGGCGGCCAGTCTTGACCACCAGGCCCTTGAGGCCCTCGCTTGCACCGATGTAGTGGCCCAGGAACGACTTGGCAATCGCCACGAACGCAATCAACGGTGCGGCAAAGGCAATCGTCGGGTTATCGAAGTGGTTGGCCAGGTACGACAGGATCGACAGGTTTTGCGCTTTCGCTTCCGCCAACTGCGCGGGCGACAGGGTCAGCACGCAACTGAACACGAAGAACAGCACCATCGCCACCATCAGCAAGTGCGCGCGGGACAGGATCTGCGAACTGCGCTCCTCGGCGTGAGCGCCATACTGGCGCTTCTGGTCCACCGCAAAGGCCGAGATGATCGGCGAATGGTTGAACGAAAACACCATCACCGGAATCGCCAGCCACAGCGTGTTGAGCAACGCCGACGGTGCCGGCACTTCGCTGGCGGTACTGAGAATGCCGCCGGTCCAGTGCGGCACCAGGTACACCGCCAGGAACAGCAAGGCCACAATAAACGGGTACACCATCAGGCTCATGGCCTTGACGATCACCTGTTCACCGCAGCGCACAACGGCGAGCAGGCCGAGGATCAATACAAACGCCAGGATCGCCCGGGGCGGCGGCAGGATGTGCAGTTGGTGCTCCATGAAGCTGCTGACGGTATTGGTCAGCGCCACGCTGTAGATTAGCAGGATCGGGAAGATCGCAAAGAAGTACAGCAAGGTGATCAGTGCACCGGCCTTGATACCGAAATGCTCTTCAACCACGTCGGTGATGTCGGAACCTTCGCGGCCGGACAGCACGAAACGGGTCAGCCCACGGTGGGCAAAGAACGTCATCGGGAAGGCCAGCAACGCCAGGATCACCAGCGGCCAGAAGCCCCCCAGGCCCGCGTTGATCGGCAAGAACAAAGTACCGGCGCCAATGGCGGTACCGAACAGCCCGAGCATCCAGGTGGTGTCCTGGCGGCTCCAGCTTGTGAGCGTTGCAGGTGTCGTTGCATAGCGTTCGTCGACGCTATTGGCCTGATCATTCATCCGGTCGGATCTCCGCATTCACACGGCCAGGACGAGTCAGAAAAACCTGACAGGCAGCGCCCTGACCTTAACAGGGGCGCGATTGTCCGGGATTCTTGTGAATAAGCAAAGACTTAGCTGAGGAACGGCAATGCAGTGCAAAGCCTGGAAGGCGGTCCATGGGCAGCTCAGTTGAGTCAACGCCAGATGCGCACCGCCTTTACCCACCTCACGAGCCCCCCTGCCGGCGTGGCATTGGGAGGGTCGATCAGGCAAGGCCGGCGAAGCTGTGTTTAAACAAATCCAGTCATTCAAAGTTCTCCAGTGGCAAGCCGCTGACAGAAACCCAACATCAATTAAAGTTACGCACCCTCACATATAAGAAAGTTCTTACAGACAGTTAATCAGCGCATCTGGACTGAAACTCTAATTATTGCGGGTTTTGTTGCAAGGGTTTTCCCAAGCATTGAGAGCCCCTCCTATCACGTCTATATTCCAGCTCAGCTCAAAAAAACAAAGTCCTCTAAACCCACGACAGCAGAATTAAAAACCTCACTCGCCAGGAGCGACTTGATGAAAAAACACAACCTTATTTTCTCGCTGATACTTGCCACCGGAATGCTCAGCCCATTGGCCAGCCAAGCACAACCGGCAGTAGAAAACTCCGACGCAAGTGCCCTGGGCACATCCCCCCGCTGGCTGACGACAAAAGTTTATATAGAGGGCGCCCCAGAGATCGATGTAAAGGACAAGTACCCAGGTGTCGTTGGAATATCAGCGTGGGACCCTGAGCGTAATCGCTACGAATTTTTCTACACCGATACCGGGCTATCAAAATATGACAACGGCGGCGGCGGTTACTTCATGGTAACAGGGGACAGGAAAAACCATATCCTGATACCCGATAAAGGTGCAACGAGAACCATCGTCAGAAAACTTGAGACGTTGAACAATCAGGAATTCACTTACTCTCGTGAAGTGCCGCGCGACATGATCGACGCCAACCCTCTTGTTCGAATACATGTGGTTCATGCGCCCTATACCGGATCAGTAAAAACCACCCCCACCCACTAACCCTCAACACTCACCCCACGAGTAGCGACAATACTCATAAAAGGCCTCACTCAATGAAAACGCTATTAAAGCCTTTATTGGCGTCTGTTTTATTGTTCTCTACCCTTGTTTCAGGCGGCCTTCATGCGCAGGCTTCCACATCAGGAAAACCTGTCGCCATCAGCGCTGACAATGCGGTGCTGCTGACCGTTTTCCTCAAACATGACCAATCTCGCAACTTGAACGAAATAAGAACAAAACTCACCGAACAGGAACTCTTTAAAGTATTCCCTCCTGAAGGGGTAGAGATCGTCAGTTGGACCATCGCCATGGGGATCGGCCACGTCATCGTTCTACGCTTCCCCGCCTCGCGCCTGCGGGAGGTCAATCTCGCCATCGAACGCTCTGCATGGGGCCCCTTCAGGACAGAGTTCTTTCCTACCTACGATTACATGGACATCGTAGCGGCCGAACAGAGCAAGGTGCGCAAGCCTGCACCCGCTAAATAATTCGCCCGCGTGCAAACAGCGTCTCCCGCTCGCCGAGACGCTGGCACCTTTCGCAAAATCAGTCGCGCTTTCTCGGGTCCTCGGCATTTCGCGCAACAAAAATGCAGCATACTCAGAGCATCGAACTCACCGGAGAGCTGCCCCATGCCCACCACCGTTCTGGTCCTGGTTGAAACCATCAACGAGTACCTGCAAATCATCGAGAGCAATGACTTTCATGTGATTCTGGCGCCGACGCCCGTCGAACGCGCTCAGGCGATCAAGTTGCACGGTGGGCAGATCAAGGCCGTGCTGACCCGTGGCCCGCTGGGGTTGTACGCCGATGAAATCGCGGCACTGCCGTTGTTGGAAATCATCTGCGTGATCGGTGCCGGCTACGAACACGTGGACCTGCAGGCCGCGAGCAATCGTGGGATCGTGGTGACCAACGGTGCAGGGGTAAATGCGCCGTCGGTGGCCGACCATGCCATGGCGCTGCTGCTGTCGCTGGTGCGTGGCATTCCCCAGACGGATGCAGCGGTGCGGCGTGGCGAATGGCCGAAAGTGATGCGCCCTTCCCTGAGCGGTAAACACCTGGGGATTCTCGGGCTGGGTGCGGTGGGGATGGAGATTGCCCGGCGCGCCGCCCTGGGGTTCGGCATGGAGGTGAGTTATCACAACCGCCAACCCCGCGATGACGTGGATTACACCTACTGTGCGACGGCTGTCGAGCTGGCGCGTACCTCGGATTTCCTGGTGCTGGCTACGCCCGGCGGTGCCAGCACCCGTCACCTGATCGACCGTCACGCCCTGGACGCCCTGGGGCCGCACGGCTTTCTGGTCAACATCGGGCGCGGCAGCGTAGTGGTGACCGCCGACCTGGTCGCCGCGCTGGAGCAGCGCCGCATCGGCGGCGCCGCGCTGGACGTGTTTGACGATGAGCCTGCAGTGCCCGATGCCCTCAAGCGCCTGAGCAATACCGTGCTGACGTCCCACGTGGCCGGCCTGTCCCCGGAAGCGGCCCATGACACGGTGCAGCGCGTCGCTGATAATCTGGTGGAATACTTTGCCGGCCGCCCCGTGCTTACACCGGTGGCCTTGCCAGCGCCCGCAAAATGACCAATCAGGCACGCTGATCACCCTTCAACACGCTAACCTATTAAACCGCCCCGACCTTGTCGCTGGGCGGCTATGCGCATTAGATTAGGAAATAGTCCAAGGCCTTTAGAATAAGCAGAAGGGATAAGCATGGCGCTGAACGACCAATCGACCCAGATTCGCCCAGGCGAAGAACTTGATGCCAGCCTGATCGATCCCTACCTCAAAGCTCATATTCCGGGCCTGAGCGGTACCGTCAAAATCAGCCAGTTCCCTGGTGGCGCGTCGAACCTGACTTACCTGCTGGAATACCCCGACCAGGAATTCGTGCTGCGT
The DNA here is from genome assembly GCF_021605325.1 of Pseudomonas sp. PA-7-1E. Classification (NCBI taxonomy): domain Bacteria; kingdom Pseudomonadati; phylum Pseudomonadota; class Gammaproteobacteria; order Pseudomonadales; family Pseudomonadaceae; genus Pseudomonas; species Pseudomonas sp. PA-7-1E. The sequence continues at coordinate 22,398 of NZ_WKFA01000032.1, read as the reverse complement.
CGCCCGCCATTTGGGCACAAGGCCAAGTCTGCCCACGACATGGGCCGCGAATACCGCATTCTCAACCAGCTCAAAGATGGCTTCCCGTACTGCCCCAAGGCTTATATGCACTGCACCGATGAATCGGTGATCGGCGCCGAGTTCTATGTGATGGAGCGCGTCAACGGCATCATCCTGCGTTCCGACCTGCCGGCTGAGCTGGGCCTGGACGCTACCCGCACCGAAGCCTTGTGCAAGAGCTTTATCGACAAGTTCGTCGAACTGCACCAGGTCGACTACCACGCCTGCGGCCTGGCCGACCTGGGCAAGCCTGAAGGCTACGTGGCACGGCAGATTCGCGGCTGGGGCGAGCGCTATGAAAAAGCCCTGACGCCCGACGCGCCAAAATGGCAGGCGGTACGCGCCTGGCTCAACGACAAGATGCCTGCCGACCACCCCACCTCCAGCATCGTGCACAACGACTACCGCTTCGACAACGTGATCCTCGACCCGCACAACCCGATGCAGATCATCGGCGTGCTGGACTGGGAGCTGACCACCCTGGGCGACCCGCTGATGGACCTGGGCAACACCCTCGCCTACTGGATCGAGGCCGCAGACCCGGCGCCGGTGCAATTGATGCGCCGCCAGCCGAGCAACGCCCCCGGCATGCTCACCCGCCGCCAGTTTGTCGACTACTACGCCGAGCGTTCCGGCATCCAGATCGACAATTTCGATTTCTATTACACCTACGGCCTGTTCCGTCTGGCCGGGATTGTGCAGCAGATCTACTACCGTTTCTTCCATGGCCAGACCCAGGACAAACGCTTCGCGCAGTTCATCCACATGAACAAACTGCTGGAGCAGATGAGCCTGAATGTCATCGGCAAATCAGCGCTCTGAGTGCAACTACAAGGAACCCTCATGTCCAAGACCAACCTGTTCGACCTCGATGGCAAGATTGCGTTTGTTTCCGGCGCCAGCCGTGGCATCGGTGAAGCCATCGCCAAGTTGCTGGCCCAGCAAGGCGCCCATGTGATCGTCTCCAGCCGCAAGCTGGAGGGTTGCCAGCACGTGGCCGATGCGATCATCGCCGAGGGCGGCAAAGCCACGGCCATTGCCTGCCATATTGGTGAAATGGAGCAGATCACCCAGGTGTTCGCCGGCATTCGTGAACAGTTCGGCCGCCTGGATATCCTGGTCAACAACGCCGCTACCAACCCGCAGTTCTGCAACGTACTGGACACGGACCTGGGCGCATTCCAGAAGACCGTTGACGTGAATATCCGTGGTTACTTCTTCATGTCGGTGGAAGCCGGCAAGCTGATGCGCGAGAACGGCGGCGGCAGCATCATCAACGTGGCCTCGATCAACGGCATCTCGCCGGGCGTATTCCAGGGCATCTACTCGGTGACCAAGGCCGCCGTGATCAACATGACCAAGGTATTCGCCAAGGAGTGCGCGGCGTTCGGTATCCGTTGCAACGCGCTGCTGCCGGGCCTGACCGATACCAAGTTCGCCTCCGCACTGGTCAAGAACGATTCGATCCTGAAAGTTGCCCTGGCGCAGATCCCGCTCAAGCGCGTGGCCGACCCCAGCGAAATGGCTGGCGCGGTGTTGTACCTGGCCAGTGACGCATCGAGCTACACCACGGGCGTTTCGCTCAACGTGGACGGTGGCTTCTTGTCCTGAAGCCACCGGCACTGTCGGTGGCGAACGGGCTCGCCTGTTTGTCACCGCGCACGTACAGCGCTCATGTCGATCTTAAATAGCACCAGTTTGCCATCTGGCAGGGTCGCACCAATGACCTTGAAAAGCCGTTGACGTGCCAGTGCATCCGCAACCTGCTGCCCGGCACCTGGATCGTGACTGTCCAGTTTGCTCAGGACCCGTGTGACCCAGCCATCCTCCATCTGGAAGTGCTGATTGACCCTAGCCATGCTGACGTGGCCGGATTTGGCATGTTTGACTTCAAGCACATAGACATCGCCCGCCGGCCCCATGAATACCAGATCGAAGCCATTCTGGCTGCCGCCGTAGGTCCCACCGGGAATGATTCGATAGCCATCATTTTTAAGTAACTCACGGTACATTTGCTCATTGGCCGCCCCACGCTGCCTGGTCTGCTTAATGTCCAACGCCCTCCATTGATCAAAAAAATCCTGTTCATCCCCGCGCCTGCCGCGATAGGGATAATGAAGCTGATCATTGACGGCAACGGCCTCTAGATTGAACGTTCCCTCACGACGGGCCGCCACGGTGGCCATGCCTTGAAACGCATCAAACTGCACAACACCCGGTGGTAGTGCGACGCCCTCAGCCCTGGCGTGCATCCCGAGCAACAGGCGGTCATACGGGTAGCCATGGGTCCAGATGTGTGCATCAATCATGCGATCTCGCTGCTGCACGGGCGCGTTGCGGATACGCGGGTTATCGAATGCAATCATCTGCCGCGCATATTGGCGCATATAGCAGTACGTCTGCTTGTCCACCGTCGACATCAAGCCCTGGCTCATGTCACTGGTAACACCGGTGTAGCCCAGCGATTTGCGGGCGGCGTTAATGATTGCGCCGATGCTGTCCAAGCGCATTTCGGGCACCCACGATGCCCGGCTGCCGCCAGTATCCAGGTAAATACCCGGCGCGCTGTTGGAACCATTCGGGATCAGTTGGTATTTATTTCTCGTGCTATCAAGCTCGACGCGAACCAGCACGCTCCCCACCTCCAAATAGGCGACGGCCGGGTCACCAGAGAGCTGAATCATCCCGTCTTCGGTGATGGAGCCGCGAGGCTGCAACACACCATTCGCATTCTGCATGTAGAGCCTGTTATCGCCTGCCTTGTAGTGGTCCAACGAAAACAGTTCATCACCGTAGTAGTTTTGCCCGCCAATGACGTACTGTTTTTTCCCCGGGATAGGAGTCCCCGTCGCTGCACCAGCACCTCGCGCATCGTAGAGCTGCAGATCCCACTGCGGATCTCGCGGCCCGGGTGCTGGCATCGTCACTGGCGTGGCTATCGGAACACTGGAATGCGCTGCGGTCGTCACGTTTGTCCAGGTTGAAGTATTCCCAACCCTCTGTACCACAGCGGAGCCGGCAGCCAGTTGATGCGCCAAGCGCGGGTGATAAGTACCACTGGCCGGCTGATGGACCACTTGCACCGTTTGCCCGGTATCCAGATTGACGTAACTGCGGCCGTTCACATCATGCATACCCTCGGCATTGACGGCTCCAAGCGTATCGCCTGTCACCCATACAGCCGTTGGCGGTGGCGGCCCAGGCAGATCCAAAGCACTTATTTGCGGGACCCCAAGCAAACCACCATTGCGGTATCGCGTGCGCTGCGCGCCTTGATACGCCGGTTGAGTGGTACTGGTCGGGCGGCCATAGTCCCTGACCATGACACTGTCGGCACCGTCACCGGCACGCCCAGAGGGTCGGCCGGCAGTTCTGGGCGATTGCGGTTTTTGCTGCATAAATAAAAAATCCCTTTTAATGATCAATCAGACTGAGTCAACACCGCTGAACCGCAAGTCCGCAGACGTTACGGTACGCAGCGGATCAACATCCGCCCCCCAGCAATCGCGGCCTGAATCGTAATGAACGCCTGACACCGTGCCGTCGCTCAGCTCCAAGCCGATAACGCGCAGCTGACGCGCCATCAAGGTTGACCACTGGCGAGAACGCCGCAACGCTTCCCAGACCTCGGCTACAGTCTGATAAGGGGAGGCATCCAGTTGCGCGAGATAGATGCCCCCCAGGTCCTGGCGGATGTCGTATTGCTCGCCCTGCTTGGTGAGTACGCTGACTTGTTCCAGCGGCACCGAAGGGTCTGTCACGGGTGGCAGCAGCACCTTCACGCTGCCGAGGGTCAGCGTGTTTTCGTTCAAGACGATGTGCGCCCGCTCAATCAGCTCACCAAGCTTGGCCGTGTTGATCCGCCAGAACGATGCGTCCGACTTTTTGGCCAGCGCGTCCGGCGTGGACAGGTAGATCGTTGAGCCGGTACTGGGCACCACTTCATAGGTCGACGCCCGCCCCATCAACGAGTAAGACTTTTGATAATGCGGTGGGGCAGGAATAACGACTTTCTGCGGCGACGATTGCAACCAGCCCCCCTTGGCGCTATGCGGTCGAAAAAAACCGTGTATCCCGGGCCTTTTTACCAATGCCGAGCTGCCATCGAAGGTATTGAAACCTGGTGAGGCGCGGTCCTGGCTATAGGTTTGCTGGGCCGCCTGTATCCGGTATGAGACGCCATCATTCATGACCAGTACAAACTGGCAGTCCAGTTTGAGGCTGACCGCGATGATGTTTGACGTCACGTTGGTGCGTATCGAGGATCGATCACTGGCATATTCGCAGAGGACCAACTGACTGCCGTCGGTGAAACTGATGGTTAATTTCACGTCGCTATAGGTCAGCGAATCGAAGTGAACCAACCTGCGTAGGGTCACACGGTAACCGGCCAATACCTGGAGAATCTCCTGCGACGAATAATCCACGTACAACACGCAAGCAGTCGCGTCGCTTTTAAGACGAACTTCGACCACCTTTCTGTGTGGCCCACGTTCGATGAAACAGCGGGTCGAACGCCCATGGGGCACCACGAACGTTCCGGCGTTCAACACCCTGTCCAGGCTGACGTCCTGGCCACCTGCTCTCACGGCGACGGTCACGTCGGCGTCCTCGTTGCCAACCAATGTCGGTTCGAGAATCGGCTCAAGCATGTAGCCGTCCTCCGTGAGAAACAGCAGGCTGTGCTTGTTCAACCAGCGCCGGTCATCACCTTGCGTATAGAGCTGCTCAAGCTTGATCACGTGCTGCGGCAGTTCGCCATTAACGCCCCGCCAGACCACAATGACCAACGCACACCCCTGGACGCCCCAATGGGCGATAGCCGAGAGAGGCCAGCGCATCTCGATCACGGCACCCTCGGCCCAGTCCTGCTCGTATAGCGAGACCGTGCCGCGGTTGGTGGCCAGAACATAACGGTCCTTGCCCGCTCCGCCGTCCACCCAGGCGTTGGAACCCAGCACGATCACCGTATCATTGCCCTGCGCGGCCTCGATCCGATCGCCATCGCCGTTTGCGATTATCGTATTGGCCTGTTCCGAACCCTTGACTTGGCTGGCAACCCCGGCTGGCGTGGCGATATTTTCTATCGAGTCGAGGCTGATCGAGTGATGAGGCAGCGGTTTGTCGATATCTTTGCGCCGCACGACGGTGCCCGCCTGCAGGTCGATGGCATAACCCTGCGTCTGGTGCTCATAGATGGCCGAGTTGGACAGGTAGAGCGTATCGCTGCCTGCCTCGCCACGCAGCTGACTGGCCGGGCGATGTGCGTCGGCCTCGTCCAGTGTGCCCGTCGGCATGTCATAGCTGAATACGTCGTCCCTGGCGCCACCGGTCAGCTGCTTTTGGCCTTCACCGAACTGAAAAATATTGGGGATCTCAGCGAAGCCTTTGACATCGTCATTGCCGCCCCCCAGCCGCCAAAGCACCGCGGAGTTCGCATCACCCTGACCAAGCACCACACCCGGCAGACGGCCAACCGAGGCGCTGGAAGCATCTATTTGATCATTCTGGTCGACGAGCATCGGCTCGGTGGTGTCGATGTAGGGATCCTCACCCTCGGCTTCGTTCCATCGATGCTTCCAATGCCGGACCGGGCTCAGCCGCACCTCAAACCCACCATTGACTACCGCCTGTACGGTGCCTCTGAGCGCCCCCCTGAGCCAGGTCTGGGCCTGATTGGTCAGGTGCTGCGCATACCAATTTTCCATCCTGGCCAGGGCGAACCGCTCACGTATTTCTTTCTCCGGTTCCTTGCCCTGAAATGCCAACCAGCCCGTGTGCAGCCGCTCGAAAACACTCAGCTCGATATAGTCATCAATTTCATCCACCTGACGAACCGCCGCATAGAGTTGCGCGCCAAACATCAATACGGCGGCGGCGGCAATACCCAGCGGGCCGGCCACGCCGAATCCAGCCAACGCTGCAACCCCCAGGGCCACACTGACGCTGGCGCTCACGATACTGAAGCCGGCGTTGACGTAATGATCAAGCGCTTCCTTGCCAGTGCTGTTCGCCGCCTTATGCAGCGATTGCTTGGCATTGTGATAGTCAAACGGCAACGTCAGCACCAGAGCGAACAGGCCGGCGCCCCGCCGCAGGGCCTGGCCAAGAGAACTGGCGCTGAAACCTGCTAACACCTTATGCCCGTTTTCCAGCAGTCGTCTGCCCAAGTGCTCCAGCGCCAACTCCAGTGCCGTGCCCGTGAGGTTGGCAAACAACTCTGCGCCTGTGACTACCGCCTCATTGATATCGCCGGTCTTGATCGCTTCGGCCAACGCGTTGATCGCACTGTAGTACCCGTAAACCTCCAGCCCCGCGCCCATTACCGCCAAGCTTCGGCTTTTCTTCGGCTCGACCCAACCAGGCATTCCCTCCAACTGCGCCGCTTGGTTGAGATTGGTTTTCTGCACTGAACGTAACAGCCTATCGAGCTTGCCCACTGCACCGGGATTTTCGTCTCCCGGCTTGACCACCAGTAAAGGCGCAGCTTGTGTAGAGCGCAACGCCGCGAACTCAAATAGCACAGCGGCGCTGCTGTCGCTGACAGAACTACTCCCACGAAGATAACGCTGCAGTCTGGATGCCGAGAACCGGATTGAATCCAGCAGCGTCTGATCTGCCTCGCGTACCGCCAGACGATGGGTCTTGACCGGTTTTCCCGCCACCTGGGCACCCATGGCGGCCAGGTCTATACGCGAGACAGTCAACTCGCCAACCACCAGCGGTCCCAGGCTCTGGTCCAGGGCGAGCAAGGTCTCAAGCCTCTTTTTAGTATGTGTTTTCGATGTCGTCATGAGTCCGGCTCCCTATGCCATCACGTTGAATAACGCGGGCGGCAGGCAATCGGTGCCTGCTATAGGGGAAATCATGGCGGCCGGTAATAGCCAGGCGACGGTAGATGCTTATACGCAGGGGCGACTGACTCATAGATATTTTGAGCCCGCACCGCAAGCGAGTAGTCTTGGCGCGGAGTGAAGCCTTGGGATGAAACATGGAACTGCACGTGGTAATCAATGGCCGCAAGGACCTGGCCGAACAGCTCTACCAGCAGTTGCGCGAAGCCATCGCCACCGGGCGGCTGTCGGCAGGCGCACAGCTGCCCCCCAGCCGACTGCTCGCCGAACAACTGGGCATCTCGCGCAAGACCGTGTCGGACACCTACGCCACCTTGACCTACGAGGGCCTGCTGATTGGCAAGATCGGCCGCGGTACTTTCGTCAATGCCTGGGCGCCACAGCCCGACCGCGTGCAAACCGCCACCGACCTGGCGTGTGCCGCCAACCTGGGCAAATGGGCGGCACTGCCCTCACCCATGGGCCACCCCGCCCGCGAGGAGATCCTGCGCTACGAATTTATCGGTGGCGCGACGACACGCCACCAATTCCCCCAGGATGAATGGCGGCGTTGCACCCAGGATGCGTTGCGTCGCATCGCCCAGAACAGTGGTTTTTACAGCCAGCCAGAAGGCGTGCCCGCCCTGCGCGATGCCATCGCCGGGCATATCGCGTTTTCCCGTGGGGTCAAATGCGGCGCCCGCGATATCGTAGTCACCAACGGCGCACAGCAGGCGCTGGACCTGCTTGCCCGCGTGGTGCTTGAGCCCGGCAGCATGGTCGCGATGGAAGACCCCGGCTACAGCCCCGCACGCCAATTGTTCGTCGCGATGGGCGCCCGCGTCGCCAGTGTTGCCGTCGACGAACAGGGCCTGCAGGTAGACCAGATCCCGGATGGCACGCGCCTGATCTATGTGACGCCGTCCCACCAGTTCCCCCTCGGCATGCCCATGAGCCAGGCGCGGCGCGAAGCCCTGCTGGACCGCGCCATTGCGCTCGGCGCGATCATCATCGAAGACGATTACGACAGCGAATTCCGCTACGAAGGCCGCCCCACCGACTCCCTGCAAAGCATGGATACCCGAGGCGTGGTCACCTACGTCGGCACCTTTTCCAAAACCCTGTCGCCGGAGTTACGCCTGGGCTACGCGGTGCTGCCGCCGGCCATTTATGGTGCGGTGCTCAAGGCCAAGCAATTGACCGACCAGCACAGCGCCACCTTGCCGCAGTGGGCGCTGGCCAAGTTCATCAGCGAAGGCTACCTGCTCAAACATATTCGCCGCTGTCACGGCGTCTACGCGGGGCGTCGCGAACGCATCCTGCAGCGTCTGGCGGGCGATCTGTCGCCGTGGTTCGAGGCAGTACCGACGGTGGCAGGCTTTCACCTGGCGGCCCTGTGCAAGGTGCCGGTGAATATTCCATTGCTGATGGAACGGGCGCGTCAGGTCGAGGTGGGTTTATATCCCTTGGACGTGTTTTTTCACGACCTCCCGGTGCGCTCGGGGCTGATTCTGGGGTTCGGCGCCATCGAGACCCTGGATATCGACCCGGCGCTGGACAAGGTGCGGGATATTCTCCTGCAGATTGGCTAGGCGGTTTTCCGGCGCATTGGTCATTGGTGGCAAGCCCTCGGCGGCGTAGGGTGAAGCGGTCTTTCACCCGATGGAACCCTCATCATGAAACGCTTGTTCGCTGCTACCCTGATGCTCGCCTCCCTCAGTGCATTTGCCCACGACCCGGTCTACAACAAGGAAACGCTCAAGGTGCTGCAAGAACACGCCTTGACCAACGTGCCGGGCAAGAAAACCATCATGCTCACCGTGGACTACGCCCCCGGCCAGGCCACCGTGCCCCACAGCCACACCGGCACCGCCGTGGCTTATGTGCTCGAAGGCGAGATCACCTCGCGGGTCAATGATGAAAAGGCGATCACCTACAAAGCCGGGCAATCGTTCTACGAACCGGCCGGCTCGCGGCATTTTGAGTCAAGCAATGCCAGCCAGACCCAACCGGCCAAGCTGCTGGTGGTGATGGTGCTGGATGACAAGGCTGAGGTACTTACCCCACTTCCCAAGTAATCAGCAACACCACAATACCCATGTGGGAGCTGGCTTGCCTGCAATAGCGGTGGACCAGCCAGCTCATCTTTTACTGGCCCACCGTTATCGCAGGCAAGCCAGCTCCCACAGTTTTAACCGTATCTGGTCAGGGACGTTTGAACAGGTTGCGCTGGTGTTCAATGCGCTGGCGGCACTCACAACCCTCCAGATGATCATTGACCATCCCCATCGCCTGCATCAGCGCATACATCGTGGTCGGGCCGACAAAGGTCCAGCCGCGTTTCTTCAGGGCTTTGGACAAGCGCACCGAAGCCGCTGAGGTCGGATTGGCCGTCCAGTAAGCCATGTCCACCACTGCCGGCCGCTCTTGCGCGCCGGGTTCGAACGCCCACAGCCAGCGCGCCAGCGAGCCGGTCTCTTCCACCAGTTCACAGGCCCGGCGCGCGTTGTTGATGGCCGAGACGATCTTCGCGCGATTGCGCACGATGCCCGGGTCGCTCATCAACCGCTCGATGTCCGCCTCGCCGTAGTGCGCCACCCGGCGAAAATCAAAACCCTCGAACGCCTGTCGAAAGTTTTCGCGCTTGCGCAGGATGGTGATCCACGCCATCCCCGCCTGAAAGCCCTCCAGGCAGATCTTCTCGTACAACGCGATGTCATCCGCCACCGGCACGCCCCATTCGTGGTCGTGGTAATGCAGGTAAGCAGGCGCTGCAGTGCGCCAGGCGCAGTACATGCGCCCTGCTTCGTCGGTTGTCAGCCCTGATTGGTCCATCCATCACCTCGTATGCCGAGGACGATGATACGCAAAAAAAATTAATCTCCGCCAACCGCTCAAGCATCGTACTTACCGACCAACTGGTCAGACCGGGACCTGCCAACCGCCAAATATTCACTTGTGATTTGAAAAAAACCGGGCGTAGACTGGCCCCGCACTGGACTTACCGGTAAGACCACAACAATTAAGCCCTGGAACCACCAGGGCACCGAATAGAGATCCCTCCCATGCTCAGATGGTGCTCGCGTTCGATTTTCCTGCAAGTCGTGATTGGCCTGATGCTCGGCATCGCCTGCGGCCTGGCCCTTCCCGAATTCTCCTCGCAACTCAAACCCCTGGGTGACGGCTTTATCAAGCTGATCAAAATGCTGATCGGCCTGATCGTGTTCTGCGTGGTGGTCAGCGGTATTTCCGGCGCGGGCGACTTGAAGAAGGTCGGACGCATCGGCCTCAAGTCGGTGATCTATTTTGAGATGCTGACCACCGTCGCCCTGGTGCTCGGCCTGATCATGGCCTTCAGCACCGGCATCGGCAGCGGCGCCAATATTCACCTGGAGCAACTCTCTTCCGCCGGTTTGAATGAACTGGCCGACAAGGGCCAGCACATCCGCGGCACCAGCCAGTTTCTGATGGAGTTGATCCCCAACTCGGTAGTTGGCGCCTTTGCCGATAATAACGTGCTGCAAGTGCTGTTGTTTTCGGTGCTGTTCGGCAGCGCGCTGAACCTGGTGGGCGAAGCGGCCAGCGGGATTTCGCGACTGATCAACGAATTGAGCCATGTGATCTTCCGCATCATGGGCATGATCGTGCGCCTGGCGCCGATTGGCGTATTCGGTGCCATCGCCTTCACCACCAGCACCTATGGCCTGGACTCACTGCAACACCTGGGCAGCCTGGTGGGGCTTTTCTACCTGACCTGCTTTGCCTTCGTGGCGGTGATCCTCGGGCTGGTGATGCGCCTGTCGGGCCTGCGCATGTTGCCGCTGCTCAAGTACCTGCGCGAAGAACTGCTGATCGTGATGGGCACCGCTTCGTCCGACGCTGTACTGCCGCAGATCATGCGCAAGCTGGAACATTTGGGCATTGGCAGCTCCACCGTGGGTTTGGTAATCCCCACCGGATACTCGTTCAACCTCGACGGTTTCTCGATCTACCTGACCCTGGCCATCGTCTTTATCGCCAACGCCACCGGCACGCCGCTGTCGATGACCGACTTGCTGACCATCCTCCTGGTATCGTTGATCACCTCCAAGGGCGCCCATGGCATTCCAGGCTCGGCGCTGGTGATCCTGGCGGCAACGCTCACGGCAATCCCGGCGATTCCGGTGGTCGGCCTGGTGTTGGTGCTGGCGGTGGACTGGTTCATGGGCATCGGCCGTGCGCTGACCAACCTGATCGGCAACTGCGTCGCCACGGTGGCGATTGCCCGTTGGGAAAAAGACATTGATATCCAGCGCGCCAACAAAGTGCTCGACGGCCAGCAAGGCTATGCCTTCCAGGCCAAGAAGCCGGTGCTGCCGGCGCATCAGGAGTTCTAGGACAACACCCACCCAATGTGGGAGCTGGCTTGCCTGCGATAGCGGTGGGTCAGCGTCAACTGTAGTGCCTGACACTCAGTCATCGCAGGCCTGCCAGCTCCCACACTGGACCTTCGCCAGACTGAATACTGTATGAGCAACATCAAGGAGCCTTCGACGTGATCAGCACCTCAACCGTCGTCAATTCAGTGGTAGAAAAACTGCGCGCCGCCTTGGCGCGAGGCCAGTGGCGCCGCGGTGAAATGCTGCCCGGTCAACGCGAACTGGCCGAACAGCTGGGCATCAGCCGCCCGAGCCTGCGTGAGGCTGTGATCGTGCTGGAGACCCTCGGCCTGGTGCGCTCCATGCCGGGCAAAGGCGTGGTCGTGCTGGAAACCAGCGTCAGCGAGCCGCAATCGAGCGACGCCGTGGCCGACGCCAGCCTCGAGGACATCCTACAACTGCGCTACACCCTCGAACCTTTCATCGTCGGCCTGGTGGCCCAGTCGATCAGCAGCAAGGAAATCGGCCAACTGCGCCTGACCCTGATGGACATGCGCGAAGCCCTGGATGCCGGCGATGCCGAAGCCGGCATGAACGCCTATATCGACTTCCATGAAGAACTCTTCGCCCTGACCTCCAACCCGATCTTCCAGAACGTGGTGCAGCAAACCAGCACCGCGCTCAAACAAAGCGCCCAGGTATTGCGCAACTCCCCTGAACACCTGGCCGAACGCTTGCAAGAGAACGAAGCCGTGGTACGCGCCATCCGCAACAAGAACAGCGCCCTGGCCAGTGCCGAAATGCGCCGGCACATCCTGCAGGAAGGCCTGCGCATGGGCATTCGCTTGAATATCCCGGACGACCATCTGGGCAGTTGATTTTCGGAGACCGGCCATGAACGCTCACGCCCTGCAACGCGACTCCACCCTCACGTCCCTACGCTGGACGCCCGAAAAAAAGCCCTCGGTGGACGATATCTACCCACGCTTGTTCGACGCCATTCTTGAGCAACGCATTGCGCCCGCCAGCCGCTTCACCGAAGAAGGCCTGGGCGAACTCTTTGGCGTGAGCCGCAGCGTGATTCGCCGGGTGCTCGCCAAGCTGTCCCATCAGCAAGTGGTCATCTTGCGCCCCAACCAGCGCGCCCAGGTCGCCGCGCCGGATGCCCAGCACACACGGCAGATTCTGGAAGCACGGCGCCTCACCGAAATGACCGTGGTGCAATTGGCCTCCGCCCAGGCCACAGCGATGCAAATTCGCCAACTGCGCGAGCTGATTGCACAGGAGCGCACCGCCATTGAGCGTGACCAGCGGGGGCCGGCGATCCGGTTTTCGGGAGAGTTTCATCTGCAACTGGCGCACATGGCAGGCAATGCGCCGTTGGCACAGTTTCTCAACAGCCTGGTGCCGTTGACGTCGTTGATCATTGCGCAATTTGAAACAAAGGCCTGCACCTATTGCGCATGGCAGGAGCATGTGGCGATTGTGGATGCCGTGGAACAGCGCGACGCCCACACGGCTGTCGCCCTGATGACCCAGCACCTGGATCACCTGGAAACCCGACTACTCAAACACCACTGATCCCCAGTGAATGAAGATCAACCTGTGGGAGCTGGCTTGCCTTAATGCCATTGTAGGAGCGAGCTTGCTCGCGAAAAACTCACAGGCGCCGCATTCATTCAGCAAGCACGCGTTATCGTTGACGTTTTTCGCGAGCAAGCTCGCTCCTACAGTAAGGTGGCAAGCCAGCTCCCACATTGATCGCATTCCAGATCAAACAAAAAGCCCCCGCATCTCACGATGCGGGGGCTTTTGGTTCAGCGAGGCATCAAGCCGGTTGCAACACCGACTGGCCACTCAACGCCAGGTCCAGCAACTCACGGTTGGCCACCGCGTACATGGCGTAGTCCGTGCCCACTGCGGCACGAATTTCCACCATCATGGCACGCCAGCGATCCGCCATGTCCTGATGCTGCTCAAGCCACAGGGCCACGCGGGCTTCCATGTCTTGTGGCGCATCGGCCATTTGCAGGACGGAGATGGTGATCGCCCGTTGCTGCCAGTCCACGTCATCGCGGAAGGCTTCGCGGGCCTGGGCCTGCCAGTTGTTGGCAACCGGCAGATCACTGATCTGCTGCAGGTACCATGGCAAGTCCAGGGCGCTGCCCACGGCGAAGTAAGCCTTGGCCACTTCGGCGGCGTCATGCCCGGTCACGTCGGCGGCTTCGATGATCGGCAGCAAGGTGTACAGGTGGGTAGTACCCGCAACCATGCGTGCCAACAACTCCGGTACGCCGGCCTGGGTGTAGGCCTGGTAGCGGTTCTGCCAGCCTTCGCGGGTCGGGCCTTCCAGCAGTTCGTCGAGCTTGAGGCCCAGCGCCGCCAGGTGCGGACCGAAGTGCGCGGTGTCGCGCCCGGCGTCTTGCTCGTTGCGACGGCTGCGCAGGAACCAGCGCGTAGCGCGACGGCCCAGGCGCATCAACTCGTCCATCAGCTCCAGTTGCACGTCAGCGGAAACCTGGTGGTCCAGGGCTTCAATCTGACGGAACCAGTGCGGGAGATGGAAGATGTCCCGCACGATCACATAAGCGCCCGCCACGTTCGCCGGGCTCATGCCGGTCGACTCTTTGAGTCGCTGTACGAAGGTGATGCCCATGTGGTTGACCAGATCGTTGGCGATCTGGGTGCTGACGATCTCGCGCTTCAGACGATGGCGACGCATGGCTTCGCCGAACTTGGCCACCAGGCTCGGAGGGAACGCGGTCTCCATGTCACGGGTCAGGTACTCGTCATCCGGTACCAGCGACTTGAGCAATGCTTCCTTGAGGTCGATCTTGCTGTACGAGATCAGCACCGACAGTTCCGGACGGGTCAGGCCCTTGCCGCTGGAGGCGCGCTCGGTGAGCTGCTCCTCGGTCGGCAGGTACTCGATGGCGCGGTCCAGCTTGCCACGGCCTTCCAGGTCGCTCATCAGGCGCTTGTACTCGGCAGCACGCTCGTAAGCCTTGCGCGCGGCCAGGGACAGGGCCTGGGTCTGCTTGTAGTTGTTGCCCAACACCAGGTTGCCGACTTCGTCGGTCATGCTCGCCAGCAGTTGGTTGCGCTGCTTGTCGGTCATGTCACCGGCCTGCACCACTTCGTTGAGCAGGATCTTGATGTTCACTTCGTGGTCGGAGCAATCCACGCCACCGGCGTTGTCGATGAAGTCGGTGTTGGAACCGCCGCCATTGAGGCCGAATTCCACACGCCCCAGCTGGGTCATGCCCAGGTTGCCGCCCTCGCCCACTACCTTGCAGCGCAGCTCGTTGCCGTTGACGCGCAGTGCGTCGTTGGCCTTGTCGCCCACATCGGCATGGCTCTCGGTGCTGGCCTTGACGTAGGTACCGATACCGCCGTTCCACAACAGGTCCACCGGCGCCTTGAGCAAGGCGTTGAGCAGTTCGGTCGGGGTCAGCTTGTCGGCCTGGATGTCGAAGCGTTCTTTCATCTGTGGCGAGATGGCAATGCTTTTCGCGCTGCGCGAGAAGATACCGCCACCTTCGGACATGATGCTGGTGTCGTAGTCGGTCCAGGCCGAACGCGGCAGTTCGAACAAACGCTTGCGCTCGACGAAGCTGGTGGCCGGGTTCGGGTTCGGGTCGACGAAGATATGCAGGTGGTTGAAGGCTGCGACCAGTTGCAGTTTGTCCGACATCAACAAGCCGTTACCGAACACGTCACCGGCCATATCGCCGACGCCTACCACTGTGATGCTGTCTTCCTGCACGTTGATGCCGCGCTCACGGAAGTGACGCTGTACACCTACCCATGCGCCCTTGGCGGTGATGCCCATTTTCTTGTGGTCGTAACCAGCCGAACCACCGGAGGCGAACGCATCGCCCAGCCAGAAGCCATAGTCGATGGCAATGCCGTTGGCGATGTCGGAGAAGGTTGCAGTGCCCTTGTCCGCCGCCACCACCAGGTACGGGTCATCGTCGTCATGACGCACGACGTTGGCCGGCGGCACCAGCGCGCCGTCTTTCAGGTTGTCGGTGATGTCCAACAGGCCGGAAATGAAGATGCGGTAGCAGGCGATGCCTTCGGCCGCGATCTCGTCCCGGCTGCCGCCCAATGGCAGGCGACGCGGCAGGAAGCCGCCCTTGGCGCCCACCGGCACGATCACCGAGTTCTTCACTTGCTGGGCTTTTACCAGGCCAAGCACTTCGGTGCGGAAGTCTTCTTCACGGTCCGACCAGCGCAGGCCGCCACGGGCCACGTTGCCAAAGCGCAGGTGCACGCCTTCGACCCGTGGCGAGTACACGAAGATTTCAAACTTCGGCACTGGCTTGGGCAGCTCGGGGATAGCACGCGGGTCGAACTTGAAGCTGAAGTACGACTTGTTCTGGCCGTTGGCATCGGTCTGGTAGAAGTTGGTACGCAGGGTGGCCTTGATCAGGTCCAGGTAGCGACGCAGGATGCGGTCTTCGTTGAGCACCTGAACGTCGTCCAGGGCGCTGAGGATCGCTTGCTCCAGGCGTTGCTGCTTGTCTTCCAGGTCGTCGGCAGTGAGCTTGCGCGCCAGGTAGAAGCGGGTCTTGAACAACCGGGTCAACTCGCGGGCGATGTCGGTGTGGTTGTTCAGGGTGCTGGCGATGTAACCCAGGTCGAAGCCCAGGCGAATCTGCTTCAGGTAACGGGCATAGGCACGCAGCAGCGCCACGTCGCGCCATGGCAGGCCGGCGGTGAGGACCAGGCGGTTGAACGCATCGTTCTCGGCGTCGCCATGCACGATATGCACGAACGCATCCTGCAGGGTGTCGTTGAGCTGCTGGATATCCAGGTTCACGCCTTCGGCGGCGATGAACGCAAAGTCATGGATCCAGAACTCGCGGCCATTGGCATGGCGCAGGCGATACGGGAACTCGCCCAGCACACGCAAGCCGAGGTTTTCCAGAATCGGCAGCACGTCGGACAACGCCAGCGGCGTATCGGCGTGATACAGCTTGCAATGCAGCTCGCGCTGGCCCGAGACCTGGCCCAGCGGCTGATAGAAGCTCATTACCAGCGGGTTGGCTTCGGTCAGGCTGTTGAGGTGCTGCATGTCGACCACAGCCGAATGCGCGGCGAAACGCTCGCGGTAGCCGGCCGGGAAGCCTTTGGGGAAATCCGCCAGCACGTTGGTGCCCTGGGCTTCGCCGAAGCTTTCCACTACCAGGCTGGCGTAGTCGTCCTGCCAGCTGCGGCAGGCCTGCACCACTTCTTTTTCCAGTTGCAGCGGGTCGATGTCCAGGCGGTTCTTCGGGTCAACCCGCAGAATCAGTTGTACACGGGCAAGCACGGACTCGGAGAAGAAGGTCCAGAACTCGCAGTCCGAGGCCTTCAGGCGGTCCATCAGCACTTGCTGGATCTTCTGGCGTACTTCGGTGGAGTAGATGTCGCGTGGCACGTACGCCAGGCAGTAGCAGAAACGACCATAGGGGTCTTTGCGCAGGAACACGCGGATCTTGTTGCGTTCCTGGATCTGCACAATCGACATCACGGTGCTGAACAGCTCGTCGACCGGAGTCTGGAACAGGTCGTCACGGGGCAGTACTTCCACCACCTGGGCAAGCTCTTTACCCAGGTGCGCCTTGGCCTGGAAACCCGAACGACGTTCGATTTCCGCGACCTTGCGACGGATGTAAGGGATCACCCGCACGCTTTCGCCGTACACCGAGGAGGTGTACAGGCCCATGAAACGGTGTTCCTTGATGACCTTGCCGTCGGCGCTGATCTCGCGGATCGACACGTAGTCCGGGTAAGCCGGACGGTGCACGCGGCTTGGGTGGGCGGCCTTGGCGAACGACAGTACGGTCGGCTCGCGCAGGTAGGCCACGGCGTAGTCTTCGATGCGCAGGTCTTCGGCGGTAAGGCCGGCGCGCAGCAGCTTGGTCAGACCGAGGAAGGAGCTGGCGTCATATTCGATATGACCGCCGTCCGCCTCGTCACGTACCACGAACTCTTCGTAGCCCAGGAAGGTGAAATGGTTGCCCACCAGCCATTCGAGGAAGTTCTTGATTTCGGCTTTTTCTTCGCCGTCGATGGCGAACGCGCTGGCGTCGATACCGGCCAGCAGGTCCTGGACCTTGGCTTTCATCGGTTCGAAATCGGCCACAGCCACGCGTACTTCACCCAGCACCTGCTCAAGCTCTTTGCTCAGCACGTTCAGTTCGGCGGCGTTGGCGCAGCGGTCGATCTCCAGGTACATCAGCGATTCTTGCAGGATGCCTTCGCCCTGGGTGCCCTTGGGCAGGATTTCCAGCAGCTCGCCCTTGCTGCCACGACGCACGCTGAGCACGGTGGTTTGCAGGGTATGGATGCTGTAGCCCCGGCGGTTCAGCTCGGTGCGTACCGAGTCGACCAGAAACGGCAGGTCATGGTGCAGCACTTCGACCGCGGTGTGGGTCGATTGCCAGCCATGACGTTCGTAATCGGGGTTGTAGACCCGCACTTGCGGTTGGGTGTGATCAAAGCGCTCAAGCAGGCGCCAGGCAGACAGGGTGCAACCGGCCAGGTCGGAAAGGCGACGCTGGGTCAGTTCGTCCAGGGAAATGATGCCGAAGAATTGTTCAGCGAACAGCGCCACTTGTGGCAGTGCCTGTTCACTGAGGTGCTGCGCCAGTGCCGCTTGCAGTTGATGCTGGAAGTCGGCCTTGCTGGCTGCGGTGAAGAACGCCATCTGTGGTACTCCGCTTGGGCTTGTTATTGATGAAAGCGTCGCGTGTTATCCCCTTGCGGGGAGACCGTCAGCTCTGTTCGCTGGTGTGCTGACAAGCACCATAAACGAATCAGGGTGACAGGTGGGTGAAGCTGGACAGGACAGTCAGGTCACATACAACTTCCATACGGCATGCCGTTGGCCAGATGACGATACGACGGGCAGGTCAGGCGCCTGGCACAGGGCACATCCGTTGCGCAGCTTAACGAGTGTAGGAAGAACGCTGCTTGCGACGCTGCGACATATTCGGTCATCGGTAAGCAGGGTGTCGGTTGCAACTTGGGCAACCCCGGATTTTCGGTAGAAAATCTTGCTACTTTGCACACCATCAGTACCAGAAATGACCGATCCGGCCCGTGAGGTCATGCCTGACTTCCGACACAGGATGAAGCACAAAATTCGCCGCAGTGGCACAATTGCCCTCCCCTACACAGGATTGCCCCATGCTGCAGCTGAAAACCGACGCCCTGATGGCCACCCCGTGCGACGACGAAGAAGACAACATGGCCATGCTTTGCTGTCACGGCAAGAACGGCGAAATGTTCATGCTCACCCGTTACCCGGATGAAGACGAAGTGGAGCTGACCTGGGACTACGAGCCTTCGACCCTCGATGGGCTGAAAGTGACGTTGGGCGACACCACCTTATTGATCGAACTGGCGGCCGGCGATGCCGATGCCCTGGGCGGCAAGGACCAGCTGGAGATCACCCACAGCACCGCCGCGTCAGACATGGCCGAAGTGCAGGAAACCCTGCAGAACATCCTCACAGGCACCGGCACGTTCATTCGGACTTGAAACCGGTCACTTGAAACTTCGGCACGACGCTAAATCTGTGGCGAGGGAGCTTGCTCCCGTGACGGCCTGACAGCCGACGCTGATCTGGCTGAGGCACGATCCAAATGTGGGAGCTGGCTTGCCTGCGAAGGTATCGACTCGGTGTGCCTGAATCACCGAGTTGACTGGATCGCAGGCAAGCCAGCTCCCACAGTGACCGTGCTCTACCTACCCAGCTGTTATACCGCTCACACCGCAATCCTGTAAGTTTCGCCAAAAATACCCATCAAGCCGTTAGTCGCCGCACCCCGCGATGCATTAAAGTAAACGCCCCAGGCCCGGTGTTCTGTCACGACACCCAGGCTCATCTTTCCAGGAACCGTCATCGATGGAACATCGTGAAGCGCTGCTTGCGCTGCGAACCTTTCTTTCT
Source organism: Pseudomonas sp. PA-7-1E (assembly GCF_021605325.1). NCBI lineage: Bacteria > Pseudomonadati > Pseudomonadota > Gammaproteobacteria > Pseudomonadales > Pseudomonadaceae > Pseudomonas > Pseudomonas sp. PA-7-1E. Next base: position 3,202 of record NZ_WKFA01000032.1, on the reverse strand, counting down.
ACGCAGATTCTCGGCCAGGAAAAACTCATCGATCGCCTGCTGATCGCCCTGCTCGCTGACGGCCATATGCTGGTCGAAGGCGCACCGGGGCTGGCCAAGACCAAGGCGATCAAGGAGTTGGCCGAAGGGATCGAAGCGCAGTTCCATCGTATTCAGTTCACCCCCGACCTGCTGCCCGCCGACATCACCGGCACCGAGATCTATCGTCCGGAAACCGGCAGCTTCGTATTCCAGCAGGGGCCGATCTTCCACAATCTGGTACTGGCCGACGAAATCAACCGTGCCCCGGCCAAGGTGCAGTCGGCATTGCTCGAAGCCATGGCCGAGCGCCAGGTCAGCGTGGGCCGCAGCACTTACGAGTTGTCGCCGCTGTTCCTGGTGATGGCCACGCAAAACCCCATCGAGCAGGAAGGCACCTACCCGCTGCCCGAAGCCCAACTCGACCGGTTCCTGATGCACGTCAAGATCGGCTTCCCGGACGCCGCCGTCGAGCGCCGCATCCTGCAGCAAGCTCGTGGCGAAGCATTGAATGGCGAAACCAAGCCCGAGCGGCGCGTTAGCCAGCAGGCGATCTTTGCCGCCCGCAAGGAAATCCTCGGCTTGTACATGGCCGATGCCGTGGAGGAATACCTGGTGCAACTGGTGATGGCCACGCGCACCCCTGCGAAGTTCGATCCGGAAATGGCCGAGTGGATCGCCTATGGCGCCAGCCCGCGTGGTTCCATCGCCCTGGACCGTTGTGCCCGGGCCCATGCCTGGCTGGCCGGTCGCGATTTTGTCAGCCCGGAAGATATCCAGGCGGTCTTGTTCGACGTGCTGCGTCACCGCATCATCCTGTCGTTCGAGGCCGAAGCCGCCGGTGTCGACCAGGACCGCGTGGTGCAACGCATTCTCGACGTCGTTGCCGTCGCTTGAAGTCGATGAACGCAAGCGATGGCATCCGCGTAACCCTCAGTGAATTGATTGAGATGCGCCACCGCGTGCGTGAGGTGCAGTTGTTCTCCACGCCTGGCCAGCGTAGCCCGCTGGTGGGCCTGCATCACTCCAAGCTGCGCGGGCGTGGCGTCGATTTCGACCAGGTGCGCGTGTACCAGGCCGGCGACGATGTGCGCACCATCGACTGGCGCGTGACGGCGCGTACCCAGGAGCCGCACACCAAGCTGTTCCACGAAGAGCGCGAGCGACCGATTTTCATCATGGTCGAGCAAAGTTGCCGGCTGTTTTTCGGCTCGGGGCAAATGTTCAAGTCGGTGCTTGCCGCCCAGGCCGCCAGCCTGATCGGTTGGGCCGCCCTGGGCCATAACGACCGGGTGGGCGGGCTGGTGTTCGGCGACAACGAGCACTACGAGATCAAGCCACGGCGCAGCAAGCAGAGCCTGTTGCAACTGCTCAACCGGCTGGTGCGGGTCAACCAGAGCCTGAACACCGAGCGTCAACCGGAAGCGGATGCCCTGGGCATGGCCTTGCGCCGTGGCCGCGAGGTGCTGCGCCCCGGCAGCCTGGTGGTGGTGATCTGTGATGAGCGCGCCCTCACCGAAGGCGCCGAGCAACAGCTGAGCCTATTGGCGCGCCATTGCGACCTGCTGTTATTACCGATCTCCGACCCGCTGGACCACGCCCTGCCCGCCGCCGGGCTGCTGCGTTTCGCGCAAAGGGGCGCGCAACTGGAATTGGACACGCTGAATATCGACCTGCGCCAGGCCTACAAGGCTCAAGCCGAAGCGCGTATCGCCCGCTGGGAACTGCTCGCGCAGAAACTGCGGCTGTTGTTGATGCCCTTGAGCACCCAGAGTGAAATGGTCGAGCAACTGCGCGAATACCTCAACCCGCAACGCCCGGTTAAAAAACCATGAGCAGCCTGGACCAACTGCAACCGCTGATCGCCCCGCCCGCCATTGGCTTCTGGCCACCGGCACCGGGCTGGTGGCTGTTGCTGCTGGTGATCCCACTGCTCGGTTGGGGCTTGTGGTGGCTGCGCCGTTTCCTGCCGGCCCGCCGCCCTGTGGCCCGCGCCGAACAACCACTGGACCCGTTGCGTATCGCCGCCCTGGCCGAGTTGGCTTTGATGCCCAAGCCCTACGACGGAGCGCCTGCGGGCGCCTGGCTGCAGCAACTCAACGGCCTGCTCAAGCGCCTGTGCCGTAACGACTACCCTTATAGCCAGAGCCATACCCTCAACGGGCGCAAATGGCTGGCCTTCCTGGACAACCGCTGCCCCGCCGCCGGCCTGACGCGCTGGATGGTGTTGGTGGAAGGCGCCTACAAACCCGAATGCAAGCTCGACGACAAAGCCATCGCCGGCCTCACCCAAGCCGTCGACACCTGGATTCGCAAACATGTTTGAGTTCGCCTGGCCGTGGATCTTCGCCCTGTTGCCACTGCCCTGGGTCATGCGCCTGGTGCTGCCCGTGGCCGACAGCGGCGAACCGGCGCTGAAAGTCAGCTACCTCAGCGACCTCGAAGGCCTGGCCCGCCGCCGTGCCCGCGTCAACCTGCCCGGCTGGCGCCAGCAAGCCCCATTCGTGGTGCTGTGGTTGCTGCTGTTGACCGCCGCCGCCCGCCCGCAATGGCTGGGCGAACCCTTGCCGATTGCTGCCAGCGGCCGGGATTTGCTGGTGGCGGTGGATGTCTCCGGCTCCATGGATTTTCCCGACATGCATTGGCAGGACGAGGACGTCAGCCGCCTGGCCCTGGTCAAGCACCTGCTGGGAGACTTTCTGGAGGAGCGTGAAGGTGACCGCGTGGGCCTGATCCTGTTCGGCAGCCAAGCCTACCTGCAAGCGCCCCTGACCTTTGACCGCCGCACCGTGCGCACCTGGCTGGATGAAGCGCGCATCGGTATTGCTGGCAAGAACACCGCCATCGGCGACGCCATCGGCCTGGCCATAAAACGCCTGCGCCAGCGCCCGGCGCAAAGCCGTGTGCTGATCCTGGTCACCGACGGCGCCAACAACGCCGGGCAGATCGACCCGTTGACCGCCGCGCGCCTGGCGGCCGAGGAAGGCGTGAAAATCTACCCCATCGGCATCGGCGCCGACCCCGAGCAAACCGGCTCCCTGGGCATCCTAGGCGTAAACCCGAGCCTGGACCTCGACGAACCGGCGCTCAAGGCACTGGCCGAGACCACCGGCGGCCAGTATTTCCGCGCCCGGGACGGCGAGGAACTGCTGAAGATCAAGGACACCCTCGACACCCTCGAGCC